>DAIESF010000384.1 GCA_027346425.1 Gemmatimonadota bacterium
ACCAGGTGGTACTCGAAGCGGCCACGGCGCTCAAGGGGGCCCCGCTCGGCAATTCGGTCGTGCCGGCGCTCTTCGCGGCGCTCGAGCGGATCACCGCCGAGCGGCGGGAGACGTCGCGTGACCCGCGGGTCGCCCTCCTGGACCGGATCGGGGAGTTGGGGGCGGCGCGCCTCGCGTCGCGCCTCGCGCCGTTCACCTCCGACTTCGACTCGACCGTGGCGCGCAGTGCGGCGACGATCATGGAGCGATGGACGTTGCGTCGCGTGGCGGCGACGCCGCAGCCGCTCACCCCGCCCTCGGAGCCGGTCGCCAGCGTGATTGGCGGCGACCTGCGGCTGATGGTGAAGCTGTCGGCGGCGAGTGGCGGCGGGGCCTTCGTCGTCCGCCTCAACGCCGACGAGGCGCCGTTGACGGTCGCCCGCATCGTTCGGCTGGCACGCGCGGGCTACTACGCGGGGCTCACCTTCCACCGCGTGGAGCCGGCCTTCGTGATCCAAGGCGGGAGCCCGGCGGCGAGCGAATATGTGGGCGACGGTCCGTTCATGCGCGACGAGGTCGGGCTCCCCAGCCACCTGCGGGGAACGCTCGGGATCTCGACGCGCGGGCGTGACACCGGCGATGCGCAGCTGTTCGTGAACCTGACCGACAACTTCCGGCTCGACCACGACTACACCGTAGCCGGCGAGATCATCCAGGGGCGCGACGTGGCCGAGGGGATCATCGAAGGCGACGTGATCGAGCGGGTGGACGTAGTGCGGGCACGGTGAGCAAGCGCGGTGCGCAGGCGCGGGTGTGCAGGCGCGGGTGTGCAGGCGCGGGTGTGCTCTCCCATCCCCCTCGCTCGCTCGACTAGCTTAAACCGCGATACCTGACCCCGGCGCGCTGCTCCGCGCGCCGGGGCGTTGACCCGCGGGGAACGGCATGAGCGAGACGGCGATCCTGCACGAGGTGGCGAACGGGGTGATGCGCATCACCCTCAACCGCCCCGACGTCCTGAACTCCTTCCATCTGGCGATGGGGCGTCAGCTGCAAGCGGTGCTCGACCTTGCGGCCGGCGATCGTGCGGTGCGCGCGGTGCTGATCACGGGGGCGGGTCGCGCCTTCTGCGCCGGACAGGACCTGGGCTCGGTCTCGCTCGACGACCCGGCGGGGCTCCCCGACCTCGGCGACGTGGTGCGCGAGCTGTGGAATCCGGTCATCAGGCGCATCCGGGAGTTGGAGAAGCCGGTGGTCGCCGCGGTGAACGGCGTGGCGGCGGGAGCGGGGGCGAACGTCGCGCTGGCCTGTGACATCGTGCTGGCCGCGCGAAACGCGTCGTTCATCCAGGCGTTCAGTAAGCTCGGGATCATCCCCGATAGTGGCGGGACCTTCTTCCTCCCGCGCCTGGTGGGGACGGCGCGCGACACGGCGCTGATGTTCCTGGCCGAGAAGGTGCCGGCGGCGCAGGCGGCGGAGTGGGGGATGATCTGGCGCGTGTGCGAGCCGGAGGCGCTGATGGCCGAGGCCGAGGCGCTGGCGCTGCAGCTGGCGACACAGCCCACGCGGGGCTTCGCCCTCACCAAGCAGGCGATCAACGCCTCCATGACGCGCGACATCGTGGCCCAGCTGGGTGAGGAGGAGCGGCTGCAACGCGAGGCGGGGCGCACCTACGACTTCGTTGAAGGGGTGAAGGCCTTTCTCGAGAAGCGCACGCCGGAGTTCCGCGGTGAGTAGCCTGGGGATGGACACGATCGTCGGCGTGGTGGGGGCCGGCGCCATGGGGAGCGGCATCGCCCAGGTCGCGCTCACGCGCGGGCATCGCGTCCTGCTCACCGATGCGGCGCTCCCTGCCGTCCTCAAGGGGCGCGACTTGGTCGCCGACGCCCTGGAGCGCGAGGTGGTGAAAGGGCGGATGACCGGTGAGGCGAAGGAGGCGGCCCTCGGGCGGTTGCAGGTCGTCGAGCCCGACCGGGGGGTCACCCCCTTTCGCGAGTGCGGGCTGGTGATCGAGGCGATCGTCGAGAGGCTCGACGTGAAACTGGCGACCTTCCGGGCGCTGGAGCAGGTGGTGAGTGCCGAGTGCGTCCTGGCGACCAACACGTCGTCGCTCTCGATCGCCTCGATTGGGGCGAGCTGCCGGCACCCCGAGCGGGTGCTGGGGGTGCACTTCTTCAACCCGGCCCCCGTCCTCCCGCTGGTGGAGATTGTCGCCGGCGTCCGCACCGACCCGGTAGTCGCCGAGCGCGTGGCGCGCCTCGTGGATTCGTGGGGCAAGGTGACGGTGCGCGCGGCCGACACGCCGGGATTCATCGTCAACCGCATCGCCCGCCCGTTCTACGGCGAGGCGCTGCGGATGCTCGAGGAAGGGGTGGCCGACGTGGCCACCATCGACTGGGCGATGAAGTCGATTGGCGGCTTCCGGATGGGACCGTTCGAGCTGATGGACTTCATCGGGCACGACGTGAACTACGTGGTGACCGAAAGTGTGTGGACGGCGATGTACTTCGACCCGCGCTATCGCCCCTCGCTCACCCAGAAGCGCCTTCTCGAGGCGGGGCTTCTCGGGCGCAAGAGCGGGCGGGGTTTCTACGACTACGTGCCGGGAGCCACCCCCCCCGAGCCGGTGAAGGACGAGACGCTGGGGACGATCATCTTCCGGCGCACCTTGGCGATGCTGGTGAACGAGGCCGCCGACGCCCTCTACCTGCGCATTGCATCCGCCGCGGACATCGATTTGGCGATGACGAAGGGGGTGAACTACCCCAAGGGGTTGCTGGCCTGGGGCAATGAGATCGGGCTGGGGAAGCTCCTGGATCACCTGGAAGCGCTGCAGTGCGAGACGGGGGAGGATCGCTATCGTCCGAGCCCGCTGTTGCGCCGGATGGTGCGCAACGACGATCGGTTCGTGGTCTGATCCCAATGACAAACGATCCACAGCAACTCGCCGAGCGCATCGTGCAGCGGATGCTGGCCACCGACGCCCTGAGCCGGTGGCTCGGTCTCGAGGTGACCGAGATCGCGCCCCGCCACGCGACGTGCCGGATGACGGTGCGTCCGGAGATGGTCAATGGCTTCGGGGTGGCGCACGGGGG
This sequence comes from Gemmatimonadota bacterium, assembly GCA_027346425.1. Taxonomy (GTDB): domain Bacteria; phylum Gemmatimonadota; class Gemmatimonadetes; order Gemmatimonadales; family Gemmatimonadaceae; genus SCN-70-22. Next base: position 3,072 of record DAIESF010000384.1, read on the forward strand.
CATCGTCTTCTCCTTCGCCGACTCGGCCTTCGCCTTCGCCTGCAACACCCACGGCACGGTGACGGTGGCCGTGGACAATAGCATCACCTATCCGGCCGCGATCCACCCCGGCGATGTCCTGACGGCCGAGGCGCAGGAGGAGGCGGCCTCGAACCGGCTCGGCTACTACCGCGTCGTGGTCACCAACCAGGCGGGGGCCGTGGTCGCGCTGTTCAAGGGGACGGCGTACCGCACCTCGCGCCCCCATTTCCCGGACGAAGCCCACCATGCGTGATGCCTACATTGTCGACGGCGTGCGGACGCCGATCGGTTCGTTTGCCGGCGCCCTGAGCGGCGTTCGCCCCGACGACCTTGCCGCGCTCACGATCCGCGAACTGCTGCGGCGCGTGGAGCGGGTGGAGGGAGAGAAGATCACCGACGTGATCCTGGGGTGCGCCAATCAGGCGGGGGAGGACAACCGCAATGTGGCGCGGATGGCCTTGCTCCTGGCGGGTCTCCCGGTGAGCGTCCCGGGCGAGACGGTGAACCGGCTCTGTGCCTCGGGGCTGAGCGCGGTGGCCAACGCGGCGCGCGCCGTCCGGCTCGCCGAGGGCGACCTCTACGTGGCCGGAGGGGTCGAGAGCATGTCGCGCGCCCCGTACGTGATGTCGAAGGGGGCGACGGCGTTCGCCCGCGACGCGCAGCTGTTCGATACCTCGTTAGGGTGGCGCTTCGTGAACCCCGCCATGCGCGACCGGTACGGCGTGGACTCGATGGGGCAGACGGCGGAGAACGTCGCCGAGCAGTGGAAGATCTCGCGCGACGACCAGGATGCCTTTGCCCTTCGGTCGCAGCAGAAGGCGGCGGCGGCGCGCGCGTCGGGGCGCCTGGCCACCGAGATCGTGGCGGTCCCCGTTCCCGGGACCAGGCGGGGGACGACGGTCGAGGTGAACGCCGACGAGTTCCTCCGTCCGGACACGACGCTCGAGATCCTTGGCAAGCTCAAGCCGGCGTTCCGAACCGACGGCAAGGGATCGGTGACGGCGGGGAATGCGTCGGGGATCAACGATGGGGCGTGCGCGCTCCTGGTCGCTTCGGAACCGGCGTTGAAGCAGGAGGGGTTGGCGCCGCTGGCGCGCATCGTGGCCAGCGCGGCCGCGGGGGTGGAGCCGCGGATCATGGGGATCGGCCCCGTCCCGGCGACCCGTCTGGTGATGGAGCGCTCCGGGCTCACGGTGGACGAGATGGACGTGATCGAGCTCAATGAGGCCTTCGCCGCCCAGTCGCTGGCCTGCCTGCGCGAGTTGGGGGTGGCCGACGACGACCCGCGGGTGAACCCCAACGGCGGGGCGATCGCCCTCGGGCACCCGTTAGGGATGTCGGGCGCGCGCCTGGTCCTCACCGCTACCCGCGAGCTGCAACGTACCGGGAAGCGCTACGCCCTGTGCACGATGTGCATCGGGGTGGGGCAAGGGTTCGCGATGATCCTGGAACGGGCCTGACGGGAAGCGGGTAGCGGCAAGCGGGAGGCGGGAGACGGGAGACGAACGACGGAGACGGGAGACGGGAGTGCAAACGGCGCCGTGCGGCGCCGTTTGCGTTAGGCGAGGTCGTCCCGTGTGCCTAGCGTCGCCTGGCGTAGTAGCCGTCAAAGGTCGTGCGCCACGTGACGCCACTGTCGACCGACTGCTCCCAATGCTGGCGCACGCGCCCGTCGGGAAGAGCGGTGAAGGTCATTCGCCCGCGCGCCGGCTGACCGTTCGGGCCGCGCGCCGCCCCCTCGAGGACCATGTCCCCCCCGGCCGTCACGCCGCCGTCGAACTCGGCCAGGAG
>DAIESF010000390.1 GCA_027346425.1 Gemmatimonadota bacterium
GCCAGGTGCGCCTCGCGGTACGTGATCCCGCCGGGGACCGGTGTCCCCACGCCCGGGGCGTCGGCTGGGTCGATCACGTCCATGTCGAAGGAAACCCAGAGCCCCGCCGTGGAACGGGTGGCGATGGCGATCGCGTCCTCCATCACCTTGCGGACGCCATGCTCGTCGAGGGCGCGCATGGTGAAGGCCGAGAGGTTCCACTTGCGGATGTGCTCCTGCTCCGACGCCTCGAGGTCGCGGAGCCCCACGAGGGCGACGTCGCTCGCCTTCACGGCCGGGGGGCGGCCGGCGATGCTGGCCATCGCCTTGTCGCCGTGGCCGAGGAGTGCCGCCAGCGGCATCCCGTGCACGTTGCCCGACCGTGACGTGGCCGGCGTGTTGAGGTCGCCGTGGGCGTCGATCCAGACCAGACCTAACGACTCTCCTTTCGCCGCGAGGTGGGCGGCAGCGCCAGCTACCGAGCCGGCGGAGAGGGCGTGGTCGCCACCCAAAACGATCGGTGTGGCGCCGGCGGCGAGGGCGTCGCGCACCTTGAGGGCGACGTCGATGCAGACGTCGGTGATAGCGCCGAGGTAGCGCGCCCCGCGCTGCGCTCCCTTGGCTGCGTCCTCGCGGAAGGGGACGGCGACGTTGCCGGCGTCCTCGACGGTGTGGCCGAGCGTCTCGAGGCGCTCGCGAAGATCGGTGTAGCGCACGGCGGACGGCCCCATGTCCACGCCGCGGCGCGAGGCGCCGAGGTCCATGGGGACGCCGATGAGTCGGATGGAGGTCATGGGCCCAAGGGTAGCGCGCTCGGGCCTAACGGTGAAGGGGGGGGTTCAGTAATAGCTGATCTCGCAGCAGCCGTAGGGACAGCGAGCCCACGTGCCTTCGTCGAGCGTCATCCAGCGCCAGCGGACGACGCCAGGGACTTCGTAGTCCGCCTTGAGCTTGCGGAACTTTACGCGGCGCCGCTTGTCGTTGAAGATGCTCCATCCAGCTGCGGTGAGCTTCGCCTCCCAGAACTGCTCGGCCTGCTCGGACTTGCCGGGATCCCTTATGAAGATCTCGGAGGGCTTGTCGGGCTGGGTCTTCTTGAAGGCGAACTTCTTCTCGTACTCCTTGAGCGCCTCCTTGTCGGCATCCGACGACGATTCCAGCCAGACGTCGCCGGCGTGCACCCAGTCCGGCATCACCGTGACCTTACTGAGATCTGGGTCGGGGACGATGGTCGCCAGGATCTCGGTGGGGACGAGCTTGCCGGTTGCGTCGAAGCGGGCCAGGTACTGGCGATCGTACCATCCCTTGATCGCCAGCACCCGGCGCTTGCGCGGCGTGTCGTCGGACGCACGCGGCTGGAGCTGCGGCGACTGGCTGAAGCCCGGCCTTCCGATCTCGCACCACGCATAGCCGCAGTAGATACTGACGTACTGCTGCTCGTTCTTCGGATCCCAGTCCCATCGTGCCACCGGCGGATAGTCATCGTCGGCCTTGTACTCTTGCCCGGTCTGCGGATCCCTCACCACTTCGCGCTTGATCTCCAGGTCGGTATACGTTGCAACTGACGGTGCCGAGCGGATCGGGCATCCGTCCGCGTCTGCCTCGGGGACCATGCGTGCGCTCCACGTCGTATCGGGCCCACCCAAAGTCGTGTAGTAGATATAGAGGCAGTTCAGCCCCGTCTGTATGCCGAGCGGATCGTATCGACCGTCGGCGTAGATCACCCCGATCGGTACCGCCGACGACACCTGCGGCACTCCCGGCGTCAGGGGATTGGGCGTCCTACCTGTCACCCCGCTGTCGCCGGGTGCACTGGCGGCGGACGAGAGCTGCGCCTCGAGCTGCTTCAACTGCGACGACGCGAAGATCGCCGCCATCGGCCCGTACACGCGCGCTCTGTCCTCCTCGACAATGAAGCGCTGGCAGTCATGAAACTCGGGGATGTCGGCAGTCGGCTGGATGAGCCCGATCGTCACCTCTGCGGGCCAGTCGTGACCGCACTCCGGGCGCACGAGGGCCTCCACGCCTGGGCCGGGAACGATTCGTGTCGCCTTCCAGCCGAAGTATCCCAGCGCAGCCAGCACCGCAACCGCCACGACTCCAATCGCTCGAAACATCTCCCCCTCCCTGTGAAACGTGGGTCCTGACGCACACCAGCGCTTCAACACTCAAGACCTTCAGCGAGCCAGCATCCTGGCCTCGCGCACCATGTCTTGCAGGAAGGGGTCGGCATCCGACCAGAGGATCACCACGGCGGTCCCCCAGCGACGGGCCCCCTCGACGTCACCAGCGAGGGCGGCACTGCGTGCGCGCAGCATGGCCGCGGTGGCCAGCGAGGCGGCACGCACCGGCGACGACAACAGCTGCGGGGCGACGAGCGGGAGTGCGGCGAGGGTGGGATCGAGCCAGGAGACAGCGCCCCGCGCGTCTCCGGTGCGCAATATCAATGCGGCCTCCGGGACCAGCGCGTCAAGGGTCAGATTCTCGGGGGTGATGCCGCGCCGTTCCCGCCCAAACGATGCGATGCCTTGGCGCACCGCTCCCGTGTCGCCCCGCACCAGCGCGACCTGCAATTGGACCAGCGGATCCCCCTCGGCACCGAGTTTCTCCAACTGCGCGAAGCGATGCCCGGGGAACGCCAGCGAGGCGGCGCGCGCCAGCCACTCCATGCGCCGTCCCGCGCGCTCGGCGGGGGGAACGCGGCGGTCGATCAGGTCGGAGACGCGCCGCTCCAGCAGGGCCAGCGTGTCGGCAGGCCCCCACAGTGCGGCGTAGATCAGGAGGGGCGGGACCAGCTCCCGGAAGTCGGGTGGCGTACGCATCGCCTCACCGACTGCCGGCGCCCGGGCGTAGCGCACCGCCGATCCGGCGCGCCCCGTCAGCGCGGCCAGCGAGGAGAGGAGGAACGGGTCGCCCCCTCGCACGTCTCCAGCGGCCGACAGCAGGGAGTCGGCGAGCTTCCTCGCCCCGGCAAGACCCACCGTGTCGGCGTCACGGAGAGCAAAGGCGAATTGCAGGGCGACGCGAGCGCTCGCGACCCGCGCACGCTCCTCCGCCGACTGGGCCAACGCGGCTGCCCGCGCCAATGTGTCGAGCGACGAGATGTCGCCCAGCGACGCGAGCGCCATCGACAGCGCCTGCCAGGCGCCGGCGCTCCGCGGGAAGGCCGCGACCCACGACGACGACACCGCGCGCACCAGCTCTCGCTGGTGGCGCAGCGCCTCGTTCACCTTCCCCTCGTTCCGGGTCAGGCGGAGCGGCCCCACTCCCTGCTGCGGATAGGGGACCAGGGCCAGTGAATCGCCGCGCCACTCCATCACGCTCGTGAAGCGTTGCCTGGGCTGGGCGAGGGCGTAACCGCCGCGCGGCTCGTTGCCCGCTGTGCGAAACAGTCGACGCAGCGACTCGTAGCCGCCGTCGCGGAACGAGGAGAGAATTGGCGGATGCAGCCGGAACGAGCGCTGGTACTCCTGCAGCGCCGTATGGTAGCTCGAGCGGAATCGCCACCCCGACGGGCTGGCCCCGTCGCGCAGGACCGCGTTGTCCGACATCTGGCACTGCGCCGAGCCGAACCAGGCGAAGGCGTCGAGTGTATCGCGCGCCGTGAGCTCCCTCCAGCGGGCGCAGGCGCGCCCCAGGTCGTTCTGCGATTGCGCCAGCACCGCCTCGGCCACCGTGCGCTCCCGCGCCGTGAGGGTGCCCGCGCCGAACATCGCCTGCTCGGCGGCGATACGCCACCGGTTCGGTTCGCTCCCCGACCACAGGCGCGTCACCGCCAGCCACAACTGCGCGTGCGCGAATTTTGTGTCGAATCGGGTGGCGGCAGCGAACGACGAGTCCGCATCGGACAGCATCCAGTCCTCGAGCGCCTTGCGGCCGTGCGCGTAGGCCTGGCGCGCGGGGAGCGACCGCGTTCCGGCCGAGAGTGGCTCGTCGGGAACGAGCGCGTCGCGCAGCAGGAGCGAGTCGACCAGGCGGGGGGCGAGCGAGTCGAGCGTAATCACCCCCCCGGCGCGTCCGCGGGCCTCGCGCAAGAGCACGCCCTCGCCGACGGCAGAGTGGAGCTGGAGTCTCACTTCCATCGCCGCATCTTTGGCGGAAATTATGTCAAAACGGACATATCTTCCGGCTCCCGCCGCCCGTGCCAGCGACGCCGCCCCCCGTCCGGAGATCGCCCCGCCGCCGAGTCGCGCCAGACGCTCGCGAACCAGGGCCTCGTCCGCCAGCGTGATCCCCGTCCATCGCAGCATGGCGTCGCGCACCGCCCGCGCGGCCGACTCGCCGAGCGCTCCGCCTTCGCCAAGTGCCGCACGGGCACCACCCGTCGTCGCCAGCGGGATGACTGCATAACGAGTCGTGTCGGGTGCCGGGCCTCCCCTCGCCTCCCCGCTATCGCCTGCGCCATTCGACGCCAGCCAGGCGAGCGCGGCCACCGCCATCCCGACCAGGGCGATTCGCGAGCGCGGAGACCGCCACATGCGGCGCACCGCCTGTTGTGCACCACTCACCTTGACCCGCGTCGCCGCCTCGAGCGCCTGGGCGAAGGCGGTGGCCCGTGCATAGCGATCGGCCGGGACCTTGGCCAAGGCCGTGCGCAGGACTTCGTCTACCTGCTCCGGGAGCGTCTCGCGGACCACGTGCACCGGCGAGACCGCAAGGGTGAGCTGCTTGGCCAGGACCGCTTGCGTCGTCGGCCCCGTGAACGGGGGCTCTCCCGACAGCATCTCGTAGGCGAGGCAGCCGAGCGAGTAGATGTCGCTCCGGCCGTCGAGATCCTTCTCGCCGGCCGACTGTTCCGGGCTCATGTAGCCCGGGGTGCCGAGGGTGATCCCGCTCTCGGTGAGCCGGTCGTCGGACGACTCGGTGAAGGCGCGGGCGATCCCGAAGTCGGCGAGCAGGACGTCGTCGCCACTGATGAGGACGTTCTCCGGCTTGACGTCGCGATGGACGATGCCGACCGCGTGCGCCGCCTCGAGCGCCCGGGCGAGGGCGTGGGTGATGCGCAGCGCCGTGGCCACCGGGAGTTGCCGTTCGCGTCTGAGGAGCAATCGCAGCGACTCCCCCTCGAGGTACGGCATCGCGAAGTACGGGACGCCGTTCAGCTCGCCGGCATCGAGGAGGGGGACGATGTTCGGATGCCGCAGCGCCGCGATGAGGTGGATCTCGCGGAGGAAGCGCTCGCCGGCGATCGCGCTGGCCAGCTCCGGCTTGAGGAGCTTCACCGCGACCTCGCGCCCCGCGTCCAGGTCGTCGGCGAGGTACACCCTGGCCATGGCGCCGCTCCCGATCAGGCGCCGCATCCTGTACCGGGGGGGAAGCGCATCGGTCTGGACGCTGCGGTACTCGTCCGTCAGACGACACCTCAGGGGCGGCGTGGGAGTCTAAGATGTGGGTACGGGGATGGAGGGCAATAGCGGGTCGAGACGAGTCGACCCTCATCCCCTACCCCCTCGTCAGGCCATCCCCTCCCGCCTTCCATAGAACGACCGGTACCTCGCCGCCCCCTTGCGTGCCATCGTGCGAAGCCCCAGTCGCCGAGGTGTCGCCGTGTCCGTCCGCGCCAAGCCCGCCCCCCGCAAGAGTCCCCGGAGAGTCGCCAAGAAGCCCGCCGCCACCCGAAAGCCGGCACACAAGCCGCCCAAGCGCCGCCAGCCGGGGATGATCCCCCGCGACTGGGCCACCTTCGGCAAGCGGCTCGCCTCGGCGCTCGACGCCATGTCCGAGTCGCAGTACTTGGTATTGAGCGTGACGGAGAGCGCGCGCTTCGTGCAGTTCGCCCAGCAGGGGAAGTGGGGGGTGCGGGCCGAGTGCGTCTCCAACGAATATCTGCAGCCCGACGACCGGTTGAGCCCGGCCGACGAAGACGCGCTGCAGCTGCTCGGGTGGCACGGCCCCACCCTGGAACCGTTAGGCGCCGAGTTGAGCGGTGACGATCGCGAAGGATCGCCCAACTGGTTCGCCGACTTCCCGCGCCCCGTGGAATACGCGGCGCTAGTCGACCTGGTGATCAAGACCTTCACCGAGGTCTACACCGTCCGGCACCCGTCGCAGCTGCGGTACAAGGCGTTCGAGTCGGAAGGGGCGGCGATCTTGCTCCCTGAACTGATGGTCGAGCCGGAAGCGGAGTCGAAGGGCGAGGCGGCGCCTCCCGCGCCCACGCCACCGCTCATCGTGCGTGTCGCCGAGGCGGCGGCGGTGCTGGCGGACGACTGGGTCGAGCCCGCGGGGACGAACAGCCTTGGCCTGAGCGTGGACGGCGTGCAGCTGACGGTGGTGGTCGAGGAGCGTCGGCAGCTGGCGCGCATCATCTCGCCGCTCTTTCCCGTGACCGCGTACGCTGGCGACCTGTCGGAGGCGACGAACCACATCAACGCCGAGCACATCGCGTTCGGGTACACGTATGTGCGGGACGGGGAGGTGCGGTATGCGGCGGAGGTGTTCGTGGAGCCGTTCCACGCGGATGTGATTCCGGTGGCGCTCAAGGCGGCGGCGAGTGTGGTGCGGGGGTTGAGGATGGAGGTGGATGAGGAGACGCGGAGGTGGGTGGGGGCGGGAGAGTAGCCAGGCCGGCATGCGAACAGTGTGCGATTGCGGTCACCGGCCTTGTGCAATCGCGCGTCGCCACATGCACAGCTGAGCGCCGGTCCGCCCAGCGGACCGGCGGCTGCGGCCGATTGTTCGCCCGCGCCATGCGCGTTGAGCGTCGCGCCGGCGCTCAGGACACCGTGAGAGCGCCGATGATTTCCTGAGCCTTGCGTCGATTGTACTCGTCACAACGCGAGCCCGCGGTGAAGATGTCGATGATTCCCCAAATGCCGCACAGACCTAGCGTGATCAGCTTCACGATTCCTAGGCCGAGGTCGCCCAACCAGATGCGGTCGTAGAGAAACAGCGCAAGGATCGTCGCCGTCCCGCGATCCTTCCTCTCAGACGCGTATTGCGACTGAAAGATCATCTTCTTCGCGGCGTCGAGATCCTTCGTGAGCTCTGCGATCTCTACAGCACCCAGTTCAGCCACGGGACACCTCCTTTCCTGATAAGTGCGGACACTTGAAACGCGAAGGAGCTGATCGAGACCAGCCAAAGCGGTAGGATGAGCCAGTTGAGCGTCATTGCTGCCTGAAGATCCCCCCGCATCAGGAAGGCGTCGGCTCGTGACAGTCCGCAACCGGGGCACTCAAGACCGAAGCACAGTTTCCAGATGCACGGAATCCCTCCCTGCCCGGTGGACGGCTCCACCAGGATTCCGTAGAGCACCAGGGATGGCAGGAGGAGAGCACGCAACGAAAGGAATCCACGCGCATGGTGCTTCCACTGCGCACAGGAATGCATCGAGATACACGTCATCACGTGCGACACTCGTGGAGATGGAGTCGGCTAAGCGCCAGATGTCGAGCTACCGCGCGCGCGATCGGATCGCACCAGCTGGTCCACAATGCCAGACGAGAGCTTGTTCGCGAGCTCGTCAACCAACTCCCTTCGCCAAGCTTCTGAGTCCACATCATCTCGCAACGACTCCTCAGACTGCCGCTCGACCGACGCCTGTCCCGATGCGAGAACGCGACGAGAGGCGATGTGCACAACCTTGTACGTGGCACTGGCACGACCGGTGTACTGCGCGAGTTCGCGATCAGTCGTCCGCATGTGCCGTGTTCGTCGATCCACGCGGAGTTCATCGACCGTCAGTTGGACGACGAAATCGGCAACGTCCGCTTGCCCGCGCTTCAGTGATTCGGTCGCCGCGGCCTCCCCCGATGCTGCAAACACCAGCTCAGCCGCAAGGTCAGCGTCACCCGACCGATCCAGCACGGACATCTCTCCGCTTTCGATGATGGCGGTCGCGATCCGCTCTCGAATCAGCTCAGCAGCATTCGGCGTGGCGCCTCCCCCCCGTGGAGTCCCCACAATCACCGTCGGCTTCGACCCGCCGGGTGGGGTGTACTTCGCGACCTTCGCAGCGATCCGCGCTTCCCACCCGCCAGCGCGCTCATCTTCCTCGAGTACTGCGATCTCGGTCACGAGACCACGCGTGGATTCGAACAGGCGAGCGCCGCCCAGAGTAGCATGCATCGCGATCGCATCTGCCGATCTCGTCTTGCCTTGCTCGGACGTCCGCTCCACCGCCATGCTCGCGACGTCCTGCTGCACGGTCGTTAGTGCAATGGCGCGGCCGTGCACCTGCTCAACCGCCCTCAGGACGGCATCCCGAAGCGCCTCGTCACGCGTGCGACCATGGCCGATCGCGTCGACAGCGACGGTCTCGATGTCGCCGAAGCTTTGTCGCGGTTGCTCGTTCTGTGGCGGAGGAGAGTCGGGGTGCCGACCCTCCTCTGCCCTCGGTGCACCGCAGCCTATCGCGACGAGGAGCGAGACGCCCAGCCTCCAGCCGCGTACCTGAATCACTGGCCGAAGTCCATGTTCAGCTTGTCGGCGGGCACGCTGATCTTGTTGGCGGTGACATACGCCTTCAGTGCCTTCGCGGTGTCGACGTTGCTCGTGGCGAGCGCAGGGATGTTATCCACCATCGCCTTCCCTGCACCAACGGCTCCCATCGCCTTACGAGCAGCCATGGGGTTCTTCGGCGGCTGGAAGCCACCGAGTTCTTTGGCCAGGTCAGGGACCAGCTTGGCCGCCTGTACCGTAGCCTTCGTACCGTCGAAATAGGCTAGCATCCCAGCGACGAACAGCGAATCCTGGTCGTCCTGGATCTTGGCGCCTTCCGTCGTCAAACTCGTGCCGAGGGCCTTGTTGCTACTCGAGAGGACCGTCGAGGCCTTGCCCGCGAGGTCGGCGCTCGGCTTGTCTCCCCCCTTCGCAAGATCAGCGCTGAGCGCACGGAGTTTCTCGGCCTCCTCCTTCTTCCCCAAGGCCAGCTGCAGCTTGGCAGAGGCGTCCAGCAGGATCGGAAGCGCCTCGACATACGTCTTTTTGTACATCTCGTGGACACTTGCCTCGAGTGTCCCGTCCTGCGCCGCTATCGGCCGGGCGACAAGGAAGGCGACGGCTGCGAATTGCATGATGCGGTTGCGTACCATAGACGAATTCGGAGATGAAAGTGAGGGTTTACTCGCTCAGCGTACCTGCTTGTTACTGAGCTGATCCAGCACGGCGCGCGCGGTCTCCTCGGCGGCCGACTTGATCGCGTTGGTGCGTGCGGTTCCGGCGTCCGGTCCCAGACCGAAGTGGACTGTGGGACCCACTGTGACGACGGTCCGTGGGAGCCTTCCCGAGAGATCGTAGACCTTCGCCGTTACTTTCGCGTCAACCCGTTGACTGCCACTGACTTCGTCTGTGCTGGGCAGTCCACCCTCCACGAAACCGACGAGGACGAATCGCACGCTCTGTCTTCGGGCCGCGGCGAGCATTCGGCGAAGCGTGGTAGCCTTCAGGTCATCGCCAGTGCCGAAATCGGCGCGCACCTCGTCGAGGAGAGGGGGTTCCCCATCGTCTTCAAGCAGGGCGCCTTCGACCGGCTCATAGCCAGCGACGTTCAGTTTGCTCCCGATTGCCGACTCGAGGTCCTGGGCCGCGGCCACCGTGTACGCCACGCGATCAGCACGGGCGATGCTGGTTCCACTGCGCGCCACCGTGCTGGTCGATTCGGCGGAGAGGGTGATGCCCCTGGTGCTCGTAACCCGGTCGTCCAGTGTGACAGATGCCCCCTTGAGCGACTCTGCTTCGTGAGCCTTCCGCGCAGAGTCCGCCCGACCGTCCACTCGAGCGTTAGCCATCGTCGAACTGCTCTCACGTCGCTCGACGTCAAACCGCTGGACACCGATCTGAGAGCGCGCCAGCATGAACATTCCCATCATCGATCGCTCGGCGGCAGTCGCGCTCGTGTTTGCGGCTGTTGCACGCAACAGGTCTCGCAGCCGCGCGTCGCTGATGTCAGCGCGCACATGCATCGTCACCTGCTTGGAGTCGGTATCGACGGAGCGCGAGAGCTCCAGGACGCCGAGGACGATCTGGTCGAAGCGCGTGGTGAGCGAGTCTCGAATCCGCTCGAACGCCCGAGTCGAGGATTCCCCGTCGCCGGCAACAAGTCGTTCAACCGCGTTGAGCGCAGCCAGCCGCTGTAGCGTCCGAATTTCCGTTGCACTTGGCTGCGAACAGTCCTCGAGTGGCCGCTTGTCCCTACCGACTCCCTTCGGTGTAGCGCAAATGGGGGGACCGGTGAATGGCTTTGTCGCGGTTCCCTTTTCACTGACGACCTGGGCAGGCAGTACCCACGGCGCGAAGAGAAGGCCAGTGAACAGTCGGATGCCGAGTGAGGACGTCAGGGGGCGCATTTGCGGAGCCAGGCGGGTAGCGTTGGATAGCTCGTATGGGCGACATCGTTCGCCTCAAACCAGCGTCGATCGTCGCGACGGGCAGCCGCCGCGATGGCCGCCGTCAATGCCTTGGCGGAATTGACGACTCCCGTCCAGGTATCTGTTTCCTGTCGCAGCGTGGGGATCGTGTCCATGACGACGCGGCGGAAGGTCCCACGCGTAACCGTCGTGTGGCTCATCGGCTCAACCACGCTCGCGTCGAACTGCAGGCCGACGGCATCGACGCGCCTCGCCGCATTCCCACCGGCCTCCGCGCGGCGCGCGCGAATATCGCTCACCTCGAGGATGTAGTCCGGGTCTGGGACCCGGAGCCGATAGATCTCCCCATTTGCGAATCGCGCCTGCATCTGACCCTGCGCCTGCGAGCTCGCACTCGGCAGCATTGGCTGCCGCGCGGCGGTGACCCAGGTCCGTATTAGCGTGTTGTGCAGGGCTTGGCGAATGCGGGCCGAATCTGCACCAAAGCGGCTCGCGGAGAGCCAAACGGTCGTGGAGTCTAGCGAACCCACATCGAGGCGTACGCGACACAAGGTTGGTCCCGGCGCGGGCAGCGAAGCAAAGACAGTCGCCGCAGCGAAGAGCAGATTGGTCTCGGCGTCACCGACGATCAGCGGCAGCATCGCCTCTGCCACTGCGTCATCGTACCTCGGGCCGGGGCGTTGTTCCTGCACATCCACGTACTCTGTAATCACTGGAAGTGCAGAGACGACGGTGGCCATGGCCTCGCCGAAGTCGATCGTGAGAATCTGGCCCGACAGGGTGGTGACGACTTTATAGCCCACGCCCTGCAGCGCCTCGACCGTTCGATACTCATCGTCGAACGCAAGTGCCACGGCGAGCCCGTTGCTGCGAGCGAGTCCCGTTCGCACCGGAATCGAGGCCCGCCGGAACGCAGCCAGCAGCACGCCACCGAGCGGCCGTCCCTGTTGCCCCGCAAGCCGCTCGATCTTGCGCGAGACGGTGAACTTGGCGTCGACCTCTTGCGCGTTGGCGAGGTAGGCAACCCCTGCGAATTGAAGAGAGTCCTGACGGGCTTGTGCCGATGCACGAGAAGTCGTGCCGGCGATTCCTTCAAGGAATGCGCCGAAAAGCGTCAGGTGCAGGCGCATGCCGCGGAGTAGACATTCCATGGTTGCACGTCGCTCGTGCCCGGATTCTAGAAGCCATCTCATAAATGGTCGCCGGCGCGCCGGCGCCCTGCGCCGGCCAGAAGCCGTCGACCATTTATGAGATGGCTTCTAGTTAGCCGAGCTTTACGACGTTCTCGGCGGCCGGGCCCTTCTGGCCCTGAACCACCTCGAACTCCACGC
>DAIESF010000399.1 GCA_027346425.1 Gemmatimonadota bacterium
GCAACCCGCAGTCGAGGTCGTGCGCAGGGGCGGCGGGTTGGGGGCGGCACGCGTCGGGCGATGGCGCTCCCGAGTGCGCGCTCTCCCCGAGTATGCCGGCGAGTTTCCGGTGGGCACGCTCGCCGACGAGATGGAGACGGAAGGGGCGGGACAGGTGCGCGCACTCGTCACACACGCGGGAAACCCCGTGCTCTCCGCGCCTAACGGGGGCCGGCTCGAGCGGGCGATCGCGAGGCTCGATTTCTACGCCGCCGTCGATTTCTACATCAACGAGACGACGCGCCACGCCCACGTCATCCTCCCGCCCACCGGCCCGTTCGAGCGCGACCAGTACGACCTCGTCTTCCATGCCCTGGCCGTGCGCAATACGGCCAAGTACTCACCGCCCATGCTCCCCCGTGCGGCTGACGCACGCCACGACTGGGAAATTTTCAACGAACTCACCTGGCGCATGACGCGCGGGGGGCGAGCGGCACGGACGCAGGCGCGGATCCGCGCGGCCGTCAGCGGCGCCCTGGGTGCGCGCGGGATGCTTGACCTCGGATTGCGCTTCGGTCCAATGGGAAGCGGCCTCAACCCTTTCGGGCGCGGGTTGAGCGTGCGGCGCCTGGCGCGCATGCCACACGGAGTTGAACTGGGGGCGTTGGCACCCGTGCTCCCGGGGCGCCTTCGCACCGCGGATCGAACGGTGCACCTCGCCCCGTCGGAACTCCTGGGAGACATACCGCGCCTCGAGCGTGCGCTCGCCACGAATCTCCCCGGTGCGCTACCGACCCAAGGGGCGCTACTCCTCATCGGGCGTCGCGAGCTTCGGTCGAACAACTCCTGGATGCACAACGCGGCGCGGCTTATGCGAGGCGACGACCGGTGTACGCTCCTCATGCACCCGGACGACGCCAAGGCGCGGGGGCTCACCTCCGGCCAACATGTGCGCGTACGGTCTCGAACGGGCGAAATCCAAGTGCCGCTCGAGGTCAGCGATACCGTCATGCCCGGGGTCGTTTCGCTCCCGCATGGCTTCGGCCACGGACGCCCCGGAGTGCAGCTCCGCGTCGCGGCCCGGCACGCCGGCACCAGCATCAACGACCTCACCGACGACCAACTGCTCGACCCCCTGTGTGGGACGGCCGCCTTCAGTGGCGTGCGCGTCGACGTGGGCGCCCCCCCATACCCGGCGGCGCCAGCGACGGCTCCCGCGAGCGAACCCTAGTCGCGCTGGTACCCCTGGCGCGCCTGCGCGTATCCGCCGGCGTCGATCACGCGCCGATACCCCATCCGGCGCAGCGTGTCGGCGGCCGAGGCCGAGCGCGCGCCGCTGGCGCAGTAGACCATTATAGCCGAGTCGCGCGTGATGTCGTCCCGCTCGAGGATGGCGTGGTCGATCCCGTTCACCGGCATACAGACCGCACCCGGAAGGTGCCCGAGGAAGAACTCCAGGTGTGAGCGCACATCGATAACCGCGTCGACCTTCTTGTTATTGAACTTCGCCATTCCTCTGCTCCATACTGGTGTCGTGGTCCGCTACCGAATCGGGCGCCACATTTGCGGCAATTCGGAGGACGATTTAGGGTAATCTGTCCGATTGCGGCACAATACTCAACCATGTAGTGATATAGTTGATATAGAACCCGGCTTCCCCTCCACCCGGCCGGTCCGCCACGGAGAGTACGCATGAGCCGCACCGTCATCCTCGGCGCCGGAATCTCCGGCCACACGGCCGCGACCCGCCTGCGCCAGCGCCTCGGTCGCGAACACGAAGTCGTGGTCGTCACCCCCAACGCAAAGTGGAACTGGATCCCGTCCAATATCTGGGTCGGGGTGGGGCTCATGACGTCGGACGATGTCACCTTCCCGCTCGCCCCCGTCTACCAGAAGCTCGGGATCACCTACGTGCAAGCGAAGGCGACCGAGATACATCCCGAGGGTGACAGCGCCAATCCCGCACCCTATGTCGCGGTCGAGCACACGAGCACCGAACGGCGCGGTGAGGTGGAGCGTCTCACGTACGACTACCTGGTGAACGCGACCGGACCGAAGCTGAACTTCGGCGCGGTTCAAGGGCTTGGTCCCGACGGGCACTCATTCTCCGTGTGCACGGCAGCGCACGCCGAGGATTCGGCGAAGGCGCTGGAGGGTGTCATCGCGAAGTTGCGGGCCGGCGAACGGCAGACGTTGGTAATCGGGACGAGCCACGGAACCTGCACCTGCGAAGGAGCGGCCTTCGAGTACGTCTTCAACGTCG
This sequence comes from Gemmatimonadota bacterium, assembly GCA_027346425.1. Taxonomy (GTDB): domain Bacteria; phylum Gemmatimonadota; class Gemmatimonadetes; order Gemmatimonadales; family Gemmatimonadaceae; genus SCN-70-22. Next base: position 2,243 of record DAIESF010000399.1, read on the forward strand.
AACACGAGATCCGGTCGCGCGGCCTCCGCCACATGGCCGACATCATCTACATCTCGAACGAGCACGAGCTGGGCGACTTCGGCGTCGCCGGTCTGCACGTGAAGGTCGGCGGCTTCGTGACGCACAGCAAGACATGGGCGGAGTCGCTCTACGCTGAACGCGGTATTCGCTGGATCCTCCAGGCGCATGTCGAACGCGTCGAACCGGGCGAAGTGTTCTACGAGACGCTCGACGGCGTCCATCACTCCCTGCGCTTCGACTTCGCCATGCTCCTCCCGCCGTTCGGCGGCGTTGGGCTCAGGTCGTTCGACCGATCGGGGAACGACACGACGTCGGAGCTCTTCGCCCCTAACGGCTTCATGCGGGTCGACGCCGAGTACACGCCCAAGCCGTTCGAGCAATGGGACGCGGGCGACTGGCCGTCGTCATACCAGACGCCGCGATACGACAACGTCTTTGCGGTCGGGATCGCCTTCGCGCCACCGCACCAGATCTCGCGACCGTTCAAGAGCCCGAACGGAACCGTCATCACCCCTTCCCCGCCGCGCACCGGTATGCCGAGCGGGATCATGGGGCGCGTGGTGGCCAACACCATCGCCGATCGGATCAAGCATGGTGGGGCTGCCCCAGCCCACACCGCGTCGATGGCCCGCATGGGGGCGGCCTGCATCGCCTCGGCGGGAGCGTCGCTACTCAGGGGGACGGCGGCGGCAATGACCATGTACCCCATCGTCCCCGACTACAAGCGCTTTCCGGTCTATGGGCGCGACCTCCGCTACACCTTCGGCGAGATCGGGCTGGGCGCGCACTGGATCAAGCGCATCCTGCACCATGCGTTCATCTGGAAGGCGAAGGCGAAGCCGGGGTGGCAGTTCATTCCGGAGTAGGCCCCCTGTCGGCGAGCACGCACCCATCGTCACGCACCCCATGCCTAACCAGACTCCCGCGCCACCCACTGCGCCCCCTCCGGGGCCCGCGCCGTACAACGAAGGCTACTTCGCCCCCACCCCGACGCCGCTCACCCGCGCAATGCGCACCTTCCTCCCGTGGCAGCTCTGGCGCTTCGCGGTGATCAACGTGCGCATGCTGGTCATGATCGCCAAGTCACACGACTGATCCTCCCCGCTCAGAACCCCGTCTTCACGCCGAACAGGAGCTGCGCGTCGTTGTTGCTCCGGGCTCCACGATCACGGGCGGCGCTGTCGTAGAGCGCGAGGTACGACACGGTGAAGCTCGTCGCCTGACGCACCGCGAAGCTCAGCTCGGACGTCGAGTTCACGGTAAAGCTCTCCAGGTCGCTCACTCGCGGCTGCCAGAACGTCGTGTGCGACAGCTTGAGGCGCGGGTCGAACTGGTGGCGGAAACGCGCCCGTCCCGACCAGCGCGCCGCCGATATGGTGGCGGTGTCGGGAGAGAGGCGGCTCGGACGCAGGCGCTCGGCCAGCATGGCGAGCGAGACGTTCGCCTCGGTGGCCCCGGTCTGCATGAGGACGGCCTTCCCGCCCACACCAATCCCGACCCGGTCGAGGACGCGCTTCTCGAAACTCGCCTCGTAGTTGAGGAACATGTAGGGCGAGAGGTGGTCGAACGGGCGGTAGTCGAGCGCCAGGCTCCCCATCCAGGTCCGCTTGGTGACGTTGCGCGGGAGCGTATCGCGGGCGGCATCAGCGTAGCCGAAGCTGAGCGCCCCCCGCAGCTGCACGGTGCTGTCGGCATGCCCCAGCTCCCCCTTTGTCAGGATCGCCCGCTGGTCGGTATTCCCCTGAAACAGCGACGCCGACGCTTCGACGACCCCGGACCAGAGCTTCTTTCCCTGCGCCTCAGCCGACGCTGGCATCGCGAGGAGGAGGGTGGCGGCCGCGAGTCGGCAGCCGGCATGGGAAATCCGCATGTCGAGTGGAGGCTGGTTGATGTGGGGTCCCGCCCAACCGGGGGCGGAACACGCTGGGGGCAGCGGGTCGCCTCAAGAAAACGACGCGCGCCCCTGCGTGCGAGGAAAATTACCCGATCTCTACAGGATTTTGGCCCCCTCCGCGCCCTCGCCCGTCGTCAGGCGATCGGCTTGAGCAGGGCGCTCATCCTGGCGTTGAACGCCGGGAGCTCCTTCTCGAGCAGCACCTGGAAGGCCGCCTTGGCTCGGGCGAGGTCGCCTTCGAGTTCCTTCAGCGTCTGCATCGAGGCGTCGGTGGGACGCGTATCGGCCCCCCCGGCCACGTCGCCGGCCCCGCTCCCGATCTCGCCTGCCAGCCACAGCAGCGACAGGTAGGTGCGATACGTCTCCACGAACCACTTGTCGTCGGAGTGCAGGTCGTGCCGCGACAGGAGGATCAACTCGACGTCCAGCATCTTCTTGTCCATGTCCTTGAGCGCCTTCACCGCCTCGGTATTGCCGGCGTTGGTCTTGAGCTGGTCCTCGATGTTCTTTCGCAGCACCTCGATACGGTTGACGATCTCCGCCGTCTCGGTCAGCCCGTCGCGTACCCGCACCTGTGCGGCCGTCGACTCCACGAGGTCGGCCTCTGACGCGGGGATGTCGGTCGACTTGAGGATGGTGAGCGGCTGGGTCATGACCTGGCCACCCGCCGTCAGCCGCACCGTGTAGCGCCCGGGGGCCGCGATCGGCCCCTGCGTCTGCGGCTGCTGGATCCCCCAATGGGCAATGGGGCGTGTGTCCTTCCCCTTGAAGCGCGGCTCATCCCAGATGTAGGGGTTGTCGGGGGCCACGGTGCGCAGCGCGACGGGGACCGCCAGGTCGTAGCGCAGGTTCCAGACGACGCGATTGAGCCCCGCGTGCGGACGCACGTTCATCTGCCGCACCACCGCCCCGCTCGCGTCGGCAATCTCCAGTTTGACGACCGAGGTGTCGGCCACACGGAAGGTGAGGTCGGCGCGCCCCTCGCGCGCCCGCCGCACACCGTTGTGCGGCGCGTAGAGCGTGGCGCCGCCAGATGCAACCCCTCCCTCCTCCAATGCTTTCAGGTCCCGCAGGATCCAGAGCCCGCGCCCGTACGTCGACACCACGGCGTCGTTCCACCCCTTCGGGATCTCGATCCACGTCACCGGGGCGGCCGGGAGCCCCGACTGGAACTGCGTCCAGTGCCCCCCGTCATCCATCGAGTAATAGAACGCGTGCCCCGTCCCGGCCAGGAGCATCCCCTTGCGATCGGGGTGCTCGGCGACGCTCAGCACGTAATCGAGCGGGTGCGTCGCCGGGAGGTCGCCGACTACGCTCTTCCACGTCTTGCCGTAGTCTGTCGTCTTGTAGAGGTACGGGCGACGATCGTCGTTGGTGTGCGCGTCGGCCACGACGTACGCCGTCGCTGCGTCGTGCGGCGACGGCTCGATCTTCCGGATCGTCCCCCACGCCGGGAGCCCGGTGATGTTCTTCGTGACGTCGCTCCACGCTCCGCCGCCGTTGCGCGTGACCCAGACCTTGCCGTCGTTGGTCCCGGCCCAGATGAGGCCGCGCTCCACCTTGGACGGGGCGATGGCGAAGACGACCTCGCCGTAGAACTGCCCGAGGTTGTCGCCGATCACTCCGCCCGACGGTTTGACCTTCGACGGGTCCTGCGTGGAAAGATCGGGGGAGATGACATCCCAGCTCTGCCCCTCGTTGCGCGTGCGGAAGATCACCTGGCAGCCGTAGTACACCGTCTTGGTGTCGAACGGATCGATCGCCAGCGGCGCCGTCCAGTGGCACCGGTACTTGATGTCGTCCGGGGGCGAGTCGAGGGTGATGCGATACGGCTGCACCGAACGCGCCGTCCCCGTCTTGTGGTTGTACCGCGTGACCTTGTTGCCATAGCACGAGGCCCAGACGATGTCGGGCTCGTTAGGGTCGGGGATCGTGAACCCCGACTCGCACCCGCCGATCCCGTGGTCCCAGTCGAAGACGCCGTCCACCGTCATGCCGTAGAACTGCGGGCCGCCACCCCCCAGCCCGGGCGTCCCCCGCTCCACGCCGTCGCTGGGGCCACGCATCGTCCCGTTGTCCTGCCGGTTGCTGTACACCCAGTAGGGAATACGCTGGTCCACCGCCACGTGGTACATCTGCCCGTTGTTGAGCATCACGCGCCGCCGCTGCCGCATGTGCGACGTGGTGATCGTGAAGCCCACGTCGTCGGTGAGGCCGAAGTGATCCAGGTTGGTCGGGGAGATCCAGATGTCGTGCGTGTCACCCCCCCATCGGGTGTCGTCGAACGTCTTCCCGCCGTCCATCGATCGCCAGAACGACGAGTTGGCGACGTAGACCTCGTCCTGGTTGCCGCTGTTCACCGCCAGGTGCATATAGTAGCCGGCGCGCCCGATCAGCGACCGCTGCCAGCTCACCACCTGCCACGACGTCCCGCCATCGTCGGAGCGCCAGAGCGACCCCTGGTCGAGCGTCTGGATCAGGGCGAAGATGCGGTTGGGGTTGGAGGGGGCGATGGCGACACCGACCTTCCCGATCGGCGCCTTGGGGAGACCGGGGTGCGAGACCTTCTTCCAGCTCCCCCCGCCGTCGCGCGTCATCCAGATCCCGCTCCCCGGGCCGCCGCTCGTCATCCCCCACGGCTTGATCACCACCTGCCACACCCCCGCCACCAGGACGTTGGGGTCCTTGGCGTCCATCGCCAGGTCGGAGCACCCCGTGTTCACATCCACGAAGGCCGAACGCGTCCAGCTCTTCCCGCCGTCGGTCGTCTTGTAGACCCCCCGCTCTTCCTGCGGTCCGGTCACCCTGCCTAACGCACACACGTAGACCACGTTCGGGTCCGTCGGGTGCACGAGGATGCGGGCGATCCGCCCCGTCTCGCGAAGCCCCACGTGCTGCCACGTCTTTCCGGCATCGGTCGACTTGTAGATCCCGTCGCCGGTGACGTCCGACTCGCGGATCGCCCATGCCTCGCCGGTCCCCGCCCAGACGGTGTTCCGGTCACTCGGCGCCACGGCCAGCGCCCCCACGGCCTGCACGGCCTGGCCGTCGAAGATGGGGCGCCAGTTGGCGCCGCCGTCGGTCGTCTTCCAGATCCCGCCCGACGCCGATCCGGCATACCACGTCGTCGTGTCCCCCTCGACGCCTGCCAAGGAGGAAAACCGCCCTCCCGTCGCCGGACCGAGGAAGTCGAAGCCATATGGCCTGGCGCTGATCGGCGCGTCAGGATCCGGCGGTCCCCCACGCTGGGCGACGGCGGTGGTGCTGGCGAGTGCAATCGCGAGCACGGCGCCCAAGGGTGAGCAGAATCGGGAGACGAGCGTCGAGAAACGTCGAAGTTGGCGCATGGCGTGCTGGGGCGGTGGGGCGGTGGGGCGGGAGAGGGGGCGCGGCGCGCGCAGAATAGGTGCGCCGGGGTCGGCTCGTGCAATAGCGAGAACCGCTAACACTACGGCGCACGTGGCAGCGGTGCTGACGGCGCTTCCGGACGCCGTCCGCGCCCGTAGCTTCCCGATCATCACAATTGGGCACGCGAGTGCCCGTTGCTACCAAGGAGTCTCACGTGCGCCACCGCTCCCGCATCGCCTCCGCCGTCGCGACCGCTGCGATCGCCCTCTCCGCCTGCAGCACGCAAACGGTTCCGCCCCCCGCCGCCGAAAGCGGCGCCGCCGCCCCTGCCGCCTATTTCGACACCACGGGGCGCAAGGACATCCTGGGCGGCGGCGCGCGCCTCATCCCCATCAAGACCCCCAAGGGGACGTTCAACGTCTGGACCAAGCGCGTGGGCAACAACCCCACCATCAAGCTCCTCCTCCTGCACGGCGGGCCGGGGATGACGCACGAGTACTTCGAGGCGGCC
>DAIESF010000409.1 GCA_027346425.1 Gemmatimonadota bacterium
AATGGGGCCGCTACATCTTCACGCAGGACTGCGGACGCTGGTATCGGGGAGCGGGGTGCGTTCCATCAGCCTTGTACCACTCCACCTTGGTCGCATCGCGGGTCGGCGTCCCGCGATAGCTTCCGCGCATCAACGCCTCGATCTCGTCGGCCTCACGCGGGAGCCCGCAGCTGATCCACTCCAGTCCCTGGTCGGTGACGAGGTAGTCGTCTTCGATGCGGATACCGATGTCGGCATGCTTGCGCACCGCCCCGCCGATCTTCGCTGCCAGCTGGGCGTTGCGTGGGGTCTTGGGGAGGATGTCGAGCAGGTTTCCGCGGACATAGATCCCGGGCTCGATCGTGAAGGCGCTCCCGGTGGCGATGGTGCCGGTGAAGTAGTACTGGTCGGGGTCGTGCACCTCGAGCCCGATGCCGTGGCCGAGCCCGTGCATGTAATAGAGTTGCACCTGCGAGCACTGGCGTGGCCGTTCAGCGCTCCCGCAGTCATACGTGGCGGTGGACGACTCGATCAGCCCGAGCCGCGTGAGTCCGGCGGCGATCACCGCGCGCGCCGAGTCGCTCATCGCGCGCGCAGGGGCGCCGGGCTTCGCGTTGCGCTCGGCGGCGGCCTGCGCGTGACGCACCACCTGGTAGACCGCGCGCTGTTCGGCGGTGAACGTCCCCCCGACCGGGAACGACCGGGTGATGTCGGCGGCGTAGCCCTGATACTGCGCACCGACGTCCATGACCACGACCTCGCCCGCCTTCACGAAGCGGTCGTCCTTGTTGTAGTGCAGGGTGGTCGAGTTCTCCCCGGACCCCACGATCGACGAGTAGGCGGGACGATCGGCGCCGTTGCGCCGGAACATGTACTCCACCAGGGCCTGGATTTCGAACTCGTTCATCCCCGGTTCCACCGCAAGCATTGCCTCGCGATGGGCGTCCATCGAGACGGCAACTGCCTTGCGGATGAGTTCCTGTTCGGCGGCGCTCTTGGTCCCGCGCAGCTTGGCGACCGCGGGGTTGGCGCTGGCGACGGTGAGCCGGGGATACCGCGCCCGCAGCGCCTGCATGAATCGATCGTCGCCATTGAGCGTGTCACCACCCTCCGAGAGGTTGGTCAGCACGTGCAACGTCGACGCGCCGGAGAGCGCGGAGTCGAGGGCCGCGTCGAGTTCACGCGAGTCGCGGGCCGGGATCCCCGTCAGCTCGCTGGCCACGCGCGCCCCGTTGCGGCGCCCGCTCCACACTTCCTGTGCCGGGTCCTTTCCCTGCACGAAGAGCGACCAGCGCACGTCACCATGCGTGCTGTGCATCAGCAGGGTGGCGTCGGCCTCGCGATACCCGGTGAGGTACTCGAACCCCGGCGCCTGGAAGAACGACAAGTAGTCCTGCACCGGCGAGATCGCGCCGCGGGCGACGAAGACCCCCTCCCCAAGCGCTTGGGCGAGCGCCGCTCGGCGCGCGGCGTATTCGGCGGTGGTGACCTGCGCGGCGGCCGGCGCGGCGAGAAGGAACGAGAGCCCCAGGAGAAGTCGGCGCATGCAATCTGTCTGTTGCGTGTGAATCGGGACTACAGGCCATCTCATAAATGGTCGCCGGCGCGCCGGCGCCCTGCGCCGGCCAGAAGCCGTCGACCATTTATGAGATGACTTCTACTTCAGGATGGCCTTGGCGATCGTCTGCAGCTGCATGTTCGACGTCCCTTCGTAGATCGTCCCGATCTTGGCGTCGCGGTAGAACTTCTCGACCGGGTAATCCTTGGTGTACCCATATCCGCCAAGAAGTTCGATACAGAGCGACGTGGTACGCTCGCACACCTGCGACGACAGGAGCTTGGCCATGGCTCCCTCGCGGGCGATGTCGTGCCCCGCGTCCTTGAGGCGGGCGGCGTTGTACACCATGAGGCGCGCCGCCTCGACCTCGGTGGCTGCCTGCGCCACCTGGAACTGGATCCCCTGGAACTCGGCGAGCGCCTTGCCGAACTGGCGACGCTCCTTGAGATAGGCCGTGGCGGCCGCCAGCGCCCCCTGTGCCACGCCGATCATCTGCGCCCCGATCCCGATGCGCCCGACGTTCAGCGTGTCGATGGCGATCTTGTACCCCTGTCCGACCTCACCGAGGACGTTGGCGCCGGGCACGCGACAGTTGTCGAGCAGGAGTTCGACCGTGCTCGAGGCGCGGATGCCGAGCTTGTCTTCCTTCTTGCCTACCGCGAAGCCGGGGAAGTCGCGATCGATGATGAATGCGGTGATCCCTTTGTAGCCGGCGGAGGGATTGGCGTTGGCGAAGACGATGTACACGCCGGCCTCGGCGCCGTTGGTGATCCACAGCTTGCGCCCGTTGAGCACCCAGTCGTCACCATCCCGCTCCGCGCGGGTGGCGAGGGCGAAGGCATCGGAGCCGGAGCCGGCTTCGGAGAGGGCATAGGATCCGACCGTCCCCGCGGTGAGCCTGGTGAGATACGAGCGCTTCTGCGCATCGTTGGCATACGTGCGCAGCGGATATTCGACGAGGGTGTTCTGGACGTCGACGAGGATGGCGGCCGACGCATCGACCTTGCTCAGCTCCTCGACGGCGAGCGCCACCATCATGAGCGATCCGCCGGCGCCGCCGTGCGCCTCGTCGACCTCGATTCCCATGAGCCCCAGCTCGAAGACCTTGGCGATCAACGCGGGGTCGAGCTTGCCGTTTCGCTCCATCTCGCCCACGAGCGGGCGAACTTCTTCATTGGCGAAGGCAGCGACGGCGTCGCGGAAGAGGACTTCGTCCTCGCCCAGGATCGTAAGGGGAGCAGTCATGGCACGGGGGGCAGCGGTGAGGGCGGGCGGGGGCGGGACGTGCCGCCCCCACGCGAGCCGTGCGGGAAATGTAGCGGCCCGCCCCTCGCTCCCGCCTCCGGCATTCCCTGCCGCCGGAGCGCCAAGCCCCGGTGTGCTACGCCCCGGCCACCTCGCCGGTTGCTGTCCCCGGGAGGTGCGACACCACCGGCGGCTCGCTCCACTCCTCCTCCTCCTCAACGCGCCGTCTCGCACGCCACTTCTCCAGCGCGAGGTACAGGGTGGGGAGCACGAACAGGGTCAGGATGGTGCTGGTGATGAGCCCCCCGATGACGACACTGGCGAGCGGGCGCTGCACCTCGCTCCCGGGGCTGTGCGACAGCGCCATCGGGACGAAGCCAAGGCTGGCGACGAGCGCCGTCATCAAGACCGGGCGCAGTCGGTCGGCCGCCCCGCGCCGCACCGCGGTGTCGAGCGGTAGCCCCTCGACCCGCAGCGCGTTCATGTGCGAGACGAGCACCACGCCGTTGAGGACCGCGATGCCGAACAGCGCGATGAAGCCGATGCTGGCCGACAGATTGAGGTTGAGTCCGCGGAGCCAGAGCATCGCGATGCCTCCCACCAGCGCGAACGGGACGTTCGTGAGAACGAGGACCGATTGCGTGATGGAGCGGAACGACGCGAACAGGATCAGGTAGATCAGGAGCAGCGCCGCCGGGACGACGATGCTCAGGCGCCCCATCGCCCGTTGCTGGTTCTCGTATTGCCCGCCCCACTCCAGGAAGGTGGCAGGGGGGAGTTGCACCTCGCGAGCGACGCGGTCGCGCACTTCCGACACGAAGCCGCCGAGGTCGCGCCCGCGCACGTTGCTCAGCACGAGCGCCCGGCGCTGCCCGTCCTCGTGGCCGATGAGTTCCGGGCCGGTGGTCGAGACGAGGTCGGCGACCGCCGCGAGCGGGACCAGTGCCCCCGATGCGGTGCGAATCGTGAGGCGCGCCAGCGCGGCAATGTCGTTGCGCTGCGCATCTGGGTAGCGCACGACGATCCCGATGCGGCGCGGACCGTCGATCAGCTCACTGGCCACATGCGAACCCATCGCCAGTTCCAGCGCGCGCTGCACCTCGGCTACAGATAGCCCGTATTGCGCCAGGGCGTCGCGTTTCACGCGGATGGCGATCTGTCCCGATCCCTCGCTCACTTCCACCGACGCGTCGGCGCTTCCAGACACGCTGCTGACGATCCCCAGTAACTGGGCGGCAACGCGCTGGTTGCTCTCGATGTCGGCGCTCACGACCTTGATGCCGAGATCGGTGCGGATCCCGCTCTCCGCCTCGTCGAGGCGCATCGCCAGCGGTTGCGTGAACGAGATGGTGAGTCCGGGGATGACGGTCAGCGCAGAATCGAAGGCGCTCACCAGCCCCTCGTGCGTCTTGGCCGTCGTCCACTCGTCCTGCGGCTTGAGGATGACGTACAGGTCGCCCTCGAACAGCCCCATGGCCTCGGTCGCCAGGTCGGGACGCCCTTCCTTGGTCACCACGGTGACCACCTCGGGGAACGTCTTCACGATCCGCTCGGCCTGCAGCGAAAGCCTGGTGGCCTGCTCGAGTGAGATCGATGGGAGCCGGCGCGTGTTGATCAGGATCGACCCCTCGTCGAGCTTGGGCATGAACTCGGTCCCGATCCACCCTAACGACAACACGGAAAGCACGACGGCCACCGCCGACACCGCCACGATCTTGAAGCCGCGGGCCAGCATCCAGTCGAGCGTCCTGGTGTAATTGCGATTGAGCTTGTCGAAGAACGGGCTCGGCTTCTCGTCGTGATGATGCAGGAGCCATCCGCTGATCGAGGGGACGTAGGTGAGCGCGAGCAGGAGCGAGCCCAGCACCGCCGTCACCACGGTGAACGCCATCGGCTTGAACATGCGCCCTTCCATCCCGTCGAGCGTGAAGATCGGGATGTACACGGCGACGATGATGGCGATGCCGAACAGGATCGGGCGTCCCACCTCGACCGCGGCGCTGCGGAGGAGCGCAAAGCGCTCGTTCTCCTTTCCGTGCTCGAGCCGTCGCACGAAGTTCTCGACCATCACCACCGAGGCGTCGACGATGAGGCCGAAGTCGAGCGCCCCGAGGCTCATCAGGTTGGCGGAGTAGCCGAAGAGATACATCGCCCCGAAGGCGATGAGCATCGAGAGCGGGATCACCGACGCCACGATGAGCGACGCCCGCACATTGCGCAGGAAGAGAAAGAGGACGGCGATGACGAGGAGCCCGCCCTCGATCAGGTTCTTGGTGATCGTGTGCGTCGTGCGGTTGACCAGGTCGGTCTGGTCGTAGAACGGGGTGATCTCGACGTGGGCGGGAAGGGCGCTCTGGATCTCGTCCATGCGCTCGCGCACTGCCTTGATCACGCGGCGCGAGTCGGCCCCCTTGAGCTTCATCACCATCCCGCTGACCACTTCCCCCTGGCCGTCCTTGGTGACCGCCCCCTGGCGCGGCAGGGCGCCGGTCGTCACCCGCGCCACGTCACCGACGCGCACCGGCATGCCGTCGACCGACCGAACGACGATCTGCTCCACGTCGCGGCTGCGCTCGATGCGCCCGAGCCCGCGCAGCGTGTAGCGCTCGCCCCCGCTCTCGAGGTACGAACCACCGAAGCTCATGTTGTTGTCGGCCAACGCCTGGTGCACGTCGGCAATCGTCAGGCGGCGCGCCGCCAGCCGCACGGGATCCACCTCGACCTGCACCTGCTCGGTATATCCACCCCACGTGTTCACTTCCGACACGCCGGGGACCGTGCGCAGTCGCGGACGGATCGTGTACTCCTGCAGCGTCTTGAGCTCGGTGAGCGACAGGGAGTCGCTGGTGACGACGTACTGGTACAGCTCTCCCATCGGGGTCGAGACCGGCCCGAGGGTCGGCTCGACTCCGGCCGGCAACATCGCCTTCGCGTCGTTGAGCCGCTGCTGGACCAGCGTGCGCGCGAAATAGATGTCCATCTTGTCGGGGAACGGCACCGTGATGAGGGAGAGCCCGAACTTCGACACCGACCGCACCTGGTCGGCCCCCTGGATCCCCATCAGTGATGACTCCAACGGATAAGTCACGAGGCGCTCGACATCCTCAGGCGCCATCCCCGGCGCCGTGGTGATCACCTCGACCCGCGTCCCCGTGAGGTCGGGGTAGGCGTCGAACGGCACGCGCATGAGCGCGGCCAGCCCCAGCGCGACGATCGTGACGACGCCACCGATGACAAACAGTCGGTTGCGGAGCGAGAACTCGATAAGGCGACGCATGCTCAGCCCCCGCCGCGCCGCTTGAGGATCTCGGCCTTGGCGACGGCGGCCCCGCCGACGATGACGGTGCGGCCGGCGTCGATCCCGCTCACGATTTCGGAGAGCGCCTCGGTACGGCGCCCCACGCGCACGGGGACGACCGTCAGGTGCATCCCCTCACCACGCGGCTGCGTCTCGATCACGACGGTGTCACCCTCGAAAGCCTGCACCGCCCCCGACGGCACCACCGGGACCACTCCCGACGATGCCCCCGACAGCTCGGCCATGGCGAACATTTCCGGCTTGAGGAGCCCGCGCCGGTCGCGGACCGCGGCGTGCACCTCCACCGTGCGCGTCAGCGTGTCCACCTGTGGAAAGACGCGCGTCACCGTCGCCTCGAAGCGCTCGCCCGGGGCCGCCTGCACCGTGAAGCTCACCGGCGCCCCCACACGCGCCGATGCGCCGTCGGGGACCTGCATCACCAGCGTGAGCGCCGTCGTGCGGCTCACCGTCATCAGCGGCGCGCCAACCAGGACCACGTTCCCCGGTTGCACCTCGCGCGTGATCACCTGCCCGTCCAGCGGGGCGCGGACGAGGACCCAGTGCGGATCGGTCCCCGCCTCCTCGGGGCCATCTCCCAAAAGGTGCTCGAGGAACTCCTCGGCGCGCGTCATCTCGGCCGTGGCACTCTCTTTCATCGCCGCGGCGTCGGTTAGAGCCGCGCGCAGCCGCTCGAGCTCGGCCAGCGAGACCGCCTTTCCCGTGTAGAGGCGCTCGCCGCGCTCGGCGGCGTTCTGAGACACCCGCAGGTCCGACTCGGCCCGCGTCAGCTCCGCCCGGGCCCGCGCGAGCGCCGCGCGCGCGTCCATCATCTCGTGGCTGTGGATGGCCACCAGCACCTTTCCCTTGCGTACATGGTCGCCCGGCATGACGTACACGCGCGCCACGCGCCCCTCGACGATGGAGCCGATCGGCTCGGTGCTCGCGGCGTCGAGCGTCAGGCGCGCTGGCGCGCGCCACACGTCGTGCCAGGGCTGGCGCGTCACTTGGGCGGTCGTGAATCCGGCGATCTTCACCGACTCGGCAGAGAGGAGCGCGGTGTCGGCCGGGGCCGCTACAGCCGTGCCTCCTGGCACGGGCGTCTCACCCTCGCCGTTCGGCGAGCACGCCGTGCCCAAGACGAGCCCGGCCAGCGCGGCGTGCAGGGCAACATGCGAAATGCGACGCGACATTTATGGTGTCTCCAGGAGCGGCGCCCCGAGGGCGCGATTGAGCTCGAGCGTGGCCAGGTGGAGATCCACCGTCCAGCGCAGGGCGGCGGCGCGCGACTCGGCGCGCGCGCGCTGCGCCTCGACCAATTCCATCAACGAGATAGCGCCCTCGCGGTACGCCCCCTCGGCAATCTGCGCGACCTCGGCAGCGCGAGCGTCGATCCCCGACGTCCCGGCCGCCAAGGCCTCGCGCAGCGCTGTCACGCCGCGAATCGCCGCCGAAACCTCGCCGCGCACCTGCAGCTCGGCGTCACGCAACTCGGCGTCGGCCACCAGCGCCTCGCCCTGCGCGCGTTCGCGAACGCCCTCGTTCCGACTAAACAACGGAAGCGGCACCATGAAGCCAAGGACGCCGGTGTTGTAGCCGGTCGTGACCTTCCGTCCGGCAATCACCTGCACGTCGGAAATGATGCCGC
>DAIESF010000422.1 GCA_027346425.1 Gemmatimonadota bacterium
GCCGGCGGGGCGCCGCGCCGCGGCCCGGTCGCGCCTGCTTCCCGCGCCGCCGGGACGGACCTTCTGCGCGTGACGTGGTATTCATCAGGCATGCCCCGCGCGCGTGCGGGCTTCTCACGGATCGGGTTACCATGGACGCCACCGACCAGAACGCCGCCACTCACGCCACCGCCGACCCCGCTTCCTGGCTCGACGACCTGTGCCAGGAGCGCACCGCGTACAACCTGCCGCCACGCGCGAATGCCCGGGCCGGGTCGTTTGCCGACGGTATCCTCGCCTTCCTCTTCCCGCACTTCGCACCGCGACTCGACGGGAAGCGCGAGGCGCTGGACCGCGAGCTCGCACTGATCGTCGAGGAGTGCCCGGCACTGTTCGCCGACTTCCTCACGCACCAGGCGGGGCCCGGCATCACGCACACCGTCGAGGCGTCGATCGACGCCGATGGTGCGACCGCGGGGCGACGGTTCGTGGCAGCGCTCCCGGCGCTGCGAGAGGCCCTCCTCGCCGACGCGCACTTCCTGGTCGCCTCCGACCCGGCGGCGACGTCGGTGGACGAGGTCATCCTCGCGTATCCAGGTTTCTACGCGATCGCCTGCTATCGCCTGGCACATCGCATTCGCCTCCTGGGGATCCCGCTCCTCCCGCGCCTCGTCACGGAGCACGCCCACATGCGCACCGGAATCGACATCCACCCGGGGGCGGCCATTGGCGTGCCGTTCGCCATCGACCATGGGACCGGGATCGTGATCGGCGAGACGGCAACGGTCGGGGAGCGGGTGCGCGTCTACCAGGGGGTGACGTTAGGCGCGCTGTCGGTGGAGAAGGGACTGGCGAGCGCCAAGCGGCACCCGACCATCGAGGACGACGTCATCCTGTATGCCAACGCCACGGTGCTCGGGGGGCGCACGGTGATCGGGGCCGGCAGCGTGGTGGGCGGGAACGTCTGGCTCACGCGCTCGGTCCCGCCGCACTCGGTGGTCGTGCACCGGGCGATGGACACGCACGGCCCCGAGGCCGACGCGCACACCTATCAAATCTGAGCCGGCCCTCGAGGCGGCGGGGCGGGACGCACCCTGCCCGACGGACCATTCCCTCAATACTTGATTCAATCAAATGTTGAGGGTATGATCCGGCATGGCGCCGACCGAACTCGACCTGCTGCAGGGGACGCTCGACGTGCTCGTCCTGCGCGCACTCTCGTGGGGACCGATGCACGGCTACGCGGTCGCGCGCTTCATTCGCGACGGGTCTGGCGGAAGCTTCCGTATCCTCGATGGCGCCCTCTATACCGCGCTCCACCGAATGGAGGAGCGGGGTTGGGTGGCCTCCACCTGGGGGAACTCCGACAAGGGGAAGCGCGCCAAGTTCTACCAACTCACGACCGCCGGACGGCACGCGCTCCGTAGCGAGACCGCGTCATGGGATCGGTACGTCGCCGCGGTGTCGAGGGTGATGCGTGCGTCGCCCACCCCGGCCTAGCGCCCCCACCGACCGCTTCCTTCTCCCGTTGCGCTTCCATGCATCGTGACGTGCGTCCCGCCACCTGGCGCCGGTATCTCCGATTCTTCGGTCCGGACATCGAGGCCGACATCGACGACGAGCTCTCGTTCCACCTGGCGGAGCGGATCGAGGCCCTGCGGGCGGAAGGTCGCTCCGAGGCGGAAGCCCGCGCGCAGGCGCTGGAAGAGTTCGGCGACGTGCGCGACGTGCGCACGGCGCTGCGGACCATCGACCAGCGAATGGAGCAGCGCCGGGTGCGCGGGGAGTGGCTCACGGCGATGGCGACGCGACTGCGGCACAGCGTCCGCGTGCTCGTCAGGCAGCCTCACTTCACCGTGCCGGCCGTTGCGACACTCGCCATGGGGATGGCGTCGGCGCTGACGATCTTCACGCTCCTCGACACGATTGTCCTCACCCCGCTTCCCTTCCCCAACGCCGACCGGCTCGTCGCCCTGTCATCGCCGATGCCGAAGCTCAACGACACGTGGGGAATCGCGCGTCACCAGCTGTTCTATTACACGGCCAACGCGCGCT
Organism: Gemmatimonadota bacterium; assembly: GCA_027346425.1. GTDB lineage: Bacteria > Gemmatimonadota > Gemmatimonadetes > Gemmatimonadales > Gemmatimonadaceae > SCN-70-22. The sequence goes on from DAIESF010000422.1 coordinate 2,035, forward strand.
CCATCGAGGAGATGGCACTGTACCGGGCGAGCGAGGCCACGCTCACCGGCGACGGCAACACGCAGTTCGCCGAGCGAGTGCCGATCGCCACGGTGAGCGCCGGGATCTTCCACGTGCTGGGGATCGTCCCGATGCTCGGCCGCACTTTAACCGCGCAAGACAACCTGGAGCGTGAACCGTCGAGCGTCGTCCTCGGTCACGCCTTATGGATGCGTCGTTTTGGTGGTGATCCCGCGATCGTCGGGCGCACGGTGGACATCGACGGCTTCGCCCTGCAGGTGGTGGGCGTGGCCGCACCCGGGGCTCAGCTCCCCGATCGCCCGGTCGACCTCTGGCTGCCCGACTACGTCAATCCGGCCGCGGAGGCACAGAACAACCATGTGCGGAGCGCCGTTGCGCTCCTGCGTCCGGGCTACACCGCGGCCGCGGCCGAGGCCGACCTGGCACCGCTCGTCCTGCGCATGGAGGACGTCTTCCCATCGGCATACCCCAACCACTGGATCCGCGACTCCGGCTTCCGCACCGCGGTGACGTCGCTGCGCGACGAGGTGGTGGGGACGACGCTTACCCGGGCGCTGTGGATCCTCCTTGCCGGGGTCGTGCTGGTGCTCGTCGTGGCGCTCGCCAATGTGTCGAACCTCTTCCTGGTGCGCGCCGATGGGCGGGCGCGCGAGGTCCTGGTTCGCTCGGCGCTTGGCGCGCGGCGCGCCGACCTGCTGGCGTTGCACCTCACGGATGCACTGGTCGTCGCCCTGCTGGCCGCCTGCTTCGCACTGACGCTGGCGCGGGCGGCGCTCGGGGTGCTGGTGTGGATGGCGCCGGAAGGGCTCCCGCGCCTTGCCGAACTCCGGTTGGGGCTGCCGGCCGCCCTCTCGCTGTTCGCGACCGCAACCACCATCGGGATCGTCCTCGGCGTCCTGACCGCCGGGACCATGCGAGGCGACCACTCGGCGTTGCGAGACGCCTCGCGCGGCCTCACCCTATCGCGGCGGCAAGTCGCGGTGCGAGGGACGCTGGTGGTGGCGCAGGTGGCGCTCGCCGTCGTGCTCATGGCCGGCGCGGGGCTCATGTTACGCTCGTTCCAGAAGCTGCGGGACATCTCGCCGGGGTTTGCGCCTGACGGTGTGTCAACGATGGACCTGGCGCTTCCCGCGGCTCGCTTCGACAACGTGGGGCGCGTCCGTGATTTCTACGAGCAGCTCGCGACTGCGATAGGTGCGCTCCCGGGGGTGACGAGCGCGTCAGTGGTGGAGCAGTTGCCGCTGACGGGGCATTCGGGGTGCACCGGCGTCATCACCAACCAGCCGGGGGTGAAGGGACGTTCGGAGCAGTGCGTGACCACGATGCAGGTGGCCCCCGACTACTTCGAGACGATGGGGATCCCGGTGCGCGGCAGTGGCACGACGTGGGACGACACGCACCGGGGTTCGGGTGGGGTTGTGGTCACGCGTGCGCTCGCCGAGGTGCTGTGGCCTGGCGAGGATCCGCTGGGGCGCACGATCCGCTGCTGCTCGGAAGGAGATGGATGGTATCACGTGACCGGCGTCGTGGACCGACTGCACGATGCCGGGCTCGACGCGCCACCGATGCAGGGCGCCTTCTTCCCGCTCGTCCCCGTGCCAGGGGGCGACCTGCAGTGGCTCGCCCACAACGTGAGTCTCGTGGTCCGTGCCCCTGCCATCCCGCCTGCCCAGCTCTTTCCGCTGGTGCAGCGCGAGGTCGCCCGCCTCGATCCGCAGGTTCCGGTGACCAACCCTCGCGGGATGGATGAGGTCGTGGCGCGATCGATGGCGCGGCAGACGTTCACCCTCATCCTCCTTGCGGTGGCGGCGTCGATCGCTGTCCTGCTCAGTGCCATCGGCCTCTACGCCGTCGTGTCGTACGTCGTGAGTCATCGTATCGGCGAGATCGGGATCCGCATGGCGCTTGGGGCACGCGCGTCGCAGGTGGCACGCCTGGTGGTCCTGCAGGCGCTGGCCATGACGTCCGTGGGGCTGGTGCTCGGTGTGATCGGCGCGCTCGTCACCACCCGAGTGCTCGGTGCGCTCCTGTACGCCGTGCGTCCCGGCGATCCCCTGGTGCTCAGCGTGGTCGCAGCGCTCCTGTTCGTGATCGCCCTTGCCGCCAGCCTTGCCCCCACCTGGCGCGCGGCGCACGTCGACCCGTCGCGGGCGCTGCGTACGTAGGGGGGAGACGGGATTCGTGACACGATGGGAGTGGCGCACGGGGCACAAGCGCCACTCCCATTCGGCGGCAGCTCGTCAGCGCAGAGCCGCTCCCGACATCGGCGCGTCGATCGGCGGGGCCGCGCTCCGCTCCTCCCGTTCCGGCGGCCGCCGACTCCCGGCATTCCCGCGCCTAGCCGTCCCCACGACGAGCCCCCAGCTTGTACGCCAACGCCGCAAGACGCACCCTCGTCTTCTCGTCTTCTCGTCTTCTCGTCTTCTCGTCTTCTCGTCTTCTCGTCTTCTCGAAGAATGCCCTTCGTCATCTTCGCCGCCCCCCTGCTGAGCGACAACGCCTTCCGCATGGTCGAGGCGGCAGCCAGCATCCCGGATGTGCAGCTGGCGGTGATTACCCACGACGGGCCCGACCGCCTGTTGCACCTGCAGGGGCGCGTGGCGCACTGGAGGGTGGAGAACGTCCTCGACGTGGCGCAGCTCACCTGGGCGGCGGAGGGGCTATCGCGGACGTTCGGCCCAATCCACCGCCTCTTCGGCTCCTACGAGCAGCTGCAAGTTCCGCTCGCCGAGGCGCGGGCGCGGCTCGGGATCGAGGGGATGAGCGTGGAGGCGGCCAACAACTTCCGCGACAAGGCGCGGATGAAGACGCTGCTGCGGGGGGCCGGGCTTCCCTGCGCGCGGCATCGACTGGCGGGGAGCATGGACGACGCCGTGGCGTTTGCCGAGGCGAATGGTTTCCCGATCGTGGTGAAGCCGCCGGCTGGCGCGGGCGCGATCTCGACCTTCCGGGTCGATGACATGCACACCCTCCTCGCGGCCTTACGGGAGACGGCGCCCAGCCTGGAGCAACCGGTCCTGCTCGAGGAGTTCGTGCAGGGAGAGGAGCACTCGTTCGAGACGATGTCCATCGATGGGCGGCACGTGTGGCACTCGCTTACGCACTACTATCCGACGCCGCTCACGGTACTGGCGAACCCGTGGATCCAGTGGTCGCTGGTCCTCCCCCGCGAGGTGGATGGCGCGCAATACGAGGACATCCGCACGGCTGCGCGCCGCGCCCTCGACGTTTTGGGAATGCGCACCGGCATCACGCACATGGAGTGGTTTCGCCGCAAGGATGGCAGCATCGCGATCAGTGAGGTCGCCGCCCGCCCGCCAGGCGCACAGATCACGCAGCTCATGTCGTACGCCCACGACGTCGACGTGGTGCAGGCATGGGCACAGGTGATGATCTTCGGAACCTTCGACCTCCCCGAGCGGAAATACGCCGCCGGCGCCGCTTTCCTCCGCGGGCAGGGCGAGGGGCGCATCGTCGCCGTGCACGGCGTCGAGGCGGTCAACCGTGAGCTGGGCGCCCTCATCGTGGCCGCCCGGACCCCGTCGATCGGTGCCACGCCGTCGACCAGTTACGAAGGCGACGGCTGGGTCATCGTCCGCCACCCCGAGACCCGGGTGGTGGAGCGCGCCGTCACGACGATCATCAGCACCATCAGGGTGGAAGTCGCCTAACGTCCAACAAACCCGGCCCCCTCGTCTTCTCGTCTTCTCGTCTTCTCGTCTTCTAGATAACCAATGAATGTCATCATGCTGGCCCCCGGCTATCCGGGCGAGATGCCGTACTTCTGTCGCGCCCTCGCCCAGCAGGGCGCCAAGGTCTACGGGCTGAGCGACGTCGCCTACAAGGACCTTCCCGCGCTCACCCGCGAGAACCTCTCCGGGTACCTGCACGTAGCCAGCTTCACGGATGAGGACGCGGTGGTGCGCCAGGTGGTGCAGGCGGTGGGAGCGAACACCATCGACCGGGTGGTCTGCATGTGGGAGCCCGGGGTGTTGCTGGCGGCCAGGTTGCGCGAGGCGTTAGGTACGCCAGGGCAGGGCGTCGAGCAGGCGACGACCTTCCGAAACAAGGACGTCATGAAGCAGGTGATCACCAAGGCCGGGCTGCGCACGGCACGCCACGCCGCCGCCACCAGCATTGCGCAGGTGAAGGAGGCCGCCGAGTCGATCGGGTTCCCGGTCATCGTCAAGCCGATCGCCGGCGCCGGGTCGATGGACACCTTCCGCGCGGGATCGATGGCCGAGCTGGAGGCCGAGCTTGCCAAGGTCACCAGCTACGATGAGGTCAACGTCGAGGAGTTCATCGAGGGTGACGAGTACACCTACGATACGATCTGCGTCGACGGGGAGGTGAAGTACGAGAACGTGTGCTTCTACCGTCCGAATCCGCTGATCGCCCGCACGCACGAATGGATCTCCCCACAGACGCTGGCGCTTCGCGACCTGTCACCCGCGCCGGTGGCTGGAGGGATCGCGTTAGGCAGGTCGGTGCTCGAGGCGATGGGGTTCCAGACGGGGTTCACGCACATGGAGTTCTTCTGGACGCCCAAGGGTGAGGCCGTCTTCGGCGAGATCGCCGCCCGCCCCCCAGGCGCCCACACCGTGGACCTGATGAACTTTGTGGGCGACGTCGACCTGTTCATGGGATACGCCGAGGCCGAGCTGAAGGGGACCTTCTCGCAGTCCACGGAGCGGAAGTACAACGCCTGCAACATCTTCAAGCGGGCCCAGGGGCAGGGGCGCATCACCCGTATCGAAGGGTTGCAGCACCTGATGGAGCGCTATGGGGAGCACATCGTGCACATCGACCTCCTCCCGGTCGGGGCAGAGCGGCGCAACTGGGTCCTCACCCTCGTCTCCGACGGCTACGTCGTCGTCAGGCACCCCGACCTGCAGGCGTGCATGGATATCTCGGACGCGGTCGGAACGGAGCTCCGGCTCGTCGCCGGCTAGATCTGGAGAAGACGAGAAGACGAGAAGACGAGAAGACGAGAAGACGAGAAGACGAGAAGGCGAGAAGACGGGGAGCGTGGGGAGGACGGCTGGGCCGGGGCCGCTCTGGTCGCCAACTCCGGCATCGGGGCGCATATTGGGGGATCGCGGCCCGGACTCTTCGAAGGACGGGCGAGCGTCGGTCGTTCTCGCGGGTGGCACCGTTTCCAGCACAAGGAGGGCGTGGTGCAAGAGACGCAGTACGATGCGATCGTCGTCGGCTCCGGGATTTCCGGGGGGTGGGCGGCCAAGGAGCTGACCGAGAAGGGGCTCCGTGTCCTCATGCTCGAACGCGGGCGCAACATCGAGCACATCAAGGACTACCTGAACGCCCGAAAGGGACCCTGGGAGTATCCGCACCGCGGTCGGCGCACGCAGGAGATGGTGGAGCACTACCCCGTCCTGAAGCGTGACTACCCCCTCAACGAGACCAACCTCGACTTCTGGGTGAAGGACGAGGAGTCGCCCTACACCGAGGTGCGGCGCTTCGACTGGTATCGCGGCTACCACGTGGGAGGGCGATCACTCATGTGGGGGCGGCAGAGCTACCGCCTGAGCGAGATGGACCTCGAGGCCAATGCGAAGGACGGGATCGCCACCGATTGGCCGATCCGCTACGCCGAACTCGCGCCGTGGTACGACAAAGCCGAGAAGTTCGCCGGGATCTCCGGATCGTTGGAGGGGCTGGCGCAGCTTCCCGATGGGCAGTTCCAGCCACCCATGCCGCTAAACTGTGGTGAAGAACTCGTGGCCGGGAAGCTCAAGACCCTCTTCAACGGAACGCGCCGGATCATCCCCGGCCGCACCGCGAACCTCACGCAGCCGTTGCCGGGACGCAACCAGTGTCAGCACCGCAACGCGTGCTGGCTGGGGTGTCCGTACGGCGGCTATTTCAGCACCCAGGCGTCCACGCTCCCGGCCGCCATGGCGACGGGGCGGCTCACCCTCAAGCCGTGGTCCATCGTGACCGAGGTCATCTACGACAAGGATGCCAAGCGGGCCAAGGGGGTGCGCGTCCTCGACGGGGTGACGAACCAGGTCACCGACTACGAGGCGAAGGTCGTCTTCCTCTGCGCCTCCACGCTCAACTCCACCTGGCTCCTGATGCGCTCGGCCACCGATGTGTGGCCCGGCGGGCTGGGCAGCAGCTCTGGAGAGTTAGGGCACAACCTCATGGATCATCACTTCCGCCTCGGGGCGTCGGGGAAGCTCGAGGGGCTCGACGACAAGTACTACTACGGACGGCGCCCGACCGGCTTCTACATCCCACGCTACCGGAACATCGGGCGCGACAAGCGCCCGTACCTGCGGGGCTTCGGCTACCAGGGGAGCGCCAGCCGCGAAGGCTGGGGGCGCGCCGTGGCCGAGCTCGGGGTGGGCGGGGCGTTCAAGGACCTCATGGCGCAGCCCGGGGGATGGACGATCGGCGGAACGGCCTTCGGCGAGATGCTCCCCGATCACTCGAACAAGATCTCGCTCGATCCCGAGAAGAAGGACAAGTGGGGACTGCCGGTGCTCAAGATCGACTGTGCCATCGGCGAGAACGAGCGGAAGATGCGCAAGGACATGACCGCCGACATGGCGGAGATGCTCGAGGCGTCGGGGGTCAAGGAGGTGACCACGTACGACGGTGGCTACTGGCCCGGGATGGGGATCCACGAGATGGGGACGGCGCGCATGGGGACGAGCCCGAAGAACTCGGTCCTCAACAAGTGGAACCAGGTGTGGGATGCGCCGAACGTCTTCGTCACCGACGGTAGCTGCATGACATCGGCCGGGTGCCAGAATCCGTCGCTCACCTACATGGCGCTCACCGCGCGCGCGGCCGACTTCGCCGTGGAAGCACTCAAGAAGCGCGACCTCTAGGACGTCGACCAGGACATCCCCGGACATCTACAGGACATCTACAGGACATCGACCATGCCTGACGAGTTCGAACCGCAGTTCCTGATCGACCGCCGCGAGGCCATTCGGCGCGTGAGCGCGATGCTCGGCGGCGCCGCGTTCATCGGCGGGACCACCCTGATCGCCGCCTGCAGCAGGGAGCCGGGCGGCAAGGGCATGGACTCGGCGAAGGTCGTGAGCACCACGCCCGAGCCCAAGCAGACCATGTTCACTGCCGACGAGGTGGCGTACCTCGACGAGATCGCCGAGACGATCCTCCCGGAGACGTCGACCCCAGGCGCCAAGGCCGCGAGGTGCGGCGTCTTCATGGCGGTGATGGTGCAGGACTGCTATGAAAAGAAGGATCAGGACATCTTCAGGGCCGGGCTGACGGCGCTGAACGAGGCGAGCCAGAAAGCCAACAGCGCCCCCTTCATGACCGCCACCCCCGAGCAGCGCCTCGCGCTCCTGACGGCGGTGGACAAGGAGGCCAAGGAGTACCACGACAAGAAGAAGGAGGAGGATCCCAACCACTACTTCCGGATCGTGAAGGAGCTGACGTTGCTGGGCTACTTCACGTCCGAGATCGGGATGACGAAGGCGCAGCGGTATGCGGAGACCCCCGGGCGGTTCGATCCGTGTGTCCCCTACAACAAGGGCGAGGCTGCCTGGGCGGCCCACGCCTGAGTGCTGTCGGCTGTGATCGCTTGGGTGGAGATGGGGGCGCTTCCGGCGAGAGGCGCCCCCATCGTCGTCAGGGGCACCCGGTTCCCCTACAGCGTCGCGGGTGCCGTCGGATATCCCGGTGGCAACGGTGCCCAGATACTGGGAGTGTGCCCACCGGAGGTTCACATGAAGGAGTCATCGCTTCGGGTCCTGCGGCAGGGGGCGGTCGCCGGGCTGATGGGGTATGCGGTCGTCGCGTTCGTCTTCGCGCTGACCAACGTTGTAGAGGGGCGGTCGCCCTTCTATACCGCGGCGGTACTGGGGGCGACGCTGATTTACGGGGTCAGCGATCCCACGACGGTCACCGTGATGCCCGCGTACGTCTTCGCCTTCAATGGGCTTCACCTGGTCACCTTCTTGGGATTCGGAGTCATTGGCGCCTGGCTGGTGGCGTTGGCGGGGAAGGGGGCGCAACTCTGGTATGTCGCGCTCTTTTTCTGGATGCTGGTCGCCGCGCACATGATCGGGGTGGCGCAGGTGCTCGCCATTCCGCTGGGGTCGATCCTCCCCGCTGCCGCCGTATGGGGCGCCGGGGTCATGGCGAGCGTGATGATGGGCATCTACCTCTTTCGGGCGAATCCGGGGTTGCGGCTGGCGCAGAGCTGGTAGCGGGTCGAGCGTGCCAGTGCCTCGTTAGGGCACTGGCCACTCGCGAAGGATGCCATCGAGTCTCTCCATCATCCACTCGACATCACCGCGCTGGACGGTGAGCGGCGGCCTGATCTTGAGCACGTTGTCGGCGGGCCCCTCGGTCCCGATGAGGATCCGTTCCTCGCGCAGCCGGTTCACGACGTAGTGGGCTGCGCGCGTCGCGGGGGCGCGCGATTCCCGGTCGGTCACCAGCTCGACGCCGACGAACAGCCCGATCCCGCGCACGTCACCGATCAGCGCCTGGCGTGATTGCAGCTCGCGCAGTGCCGTGAGGAGGTGCTCGCCCACGACGCGCGCGTTGTCCTGCAATCCTTCGTCGTCGACGATGCGCAACACCTCGGTCCCCACGCGGCACGACAGCGTGCTTCCGCCGAACGTCGAGAAGAACTCGATGCCGTTGTCGAACGAACGCGCGATGTCGGTGGTGGTGAGCACCGCCCCCATCGGGTGTCCGTTCCCGAGGGGCTTCCCCAGCACCACGATGTCGGGGAGCACTTCCTGCTGAGCGAACGCCCAGTAGTGCTCGCCCAGCCGTCCGAGCCCGGTCTGCACCTCATCGGCGATGCAGACTCCGCCAGCTGCACGCACGCGGGCGTATACCCCCTGGAGATACCCCTTCGGCGGGATGATTTGTCCGCCGACACTCGGGAAGGTCTCGGCGATGAAGCCGGCAAGCCTTCCGCCGCGCGCGTGCACGCGGGCAATGGCGTCGTCCACGCAGGCCGCGTAGCACTCGGCGGCGTCAGGGCCGCGATACGTGCCGCGATACGTGTCGGCGACGGGGACGAGCTGCACCCACTCCGGGCGTCCACCGCCGTTCGGCTTGTTGAACTTGTACGCCGAGAGGTCGTAGGCGCCGGTCGTGTTGCCGTGGTAGCCGTGATCGGCCGTGACCATGTCCCTGCCGCCCGTGTGCGTCCTCGCCAGCCGCAACGCCAGCTCGTTGCCCTCGCTCCCGGAATTGACGAGGAAGACGTGTGTCAGGTGCGGTGGCGCCTTGGCCAGCAGTGCTTCGGCGAACTCGACCTGCGCGGGGTGCAGGTAACGCGTGTTCGAGTTCATCCGCGCCAGCTGGTCGCAGGCCACGTCGCGCAGGCGCGGGTGGGCGTGCCCCACGTGCGGGACGTTGTTGTAGGCGTCCAGGTGGGTGCGCCCCCACTGGTCGAAGAGGTAGTGCTTCCACCCCCGCACGAAGAGGCACGGATCGCGATAGCTGAGCTTGAGATTGGAGGCGAAATGGGCGCGACGCCCGGCGAGGAGCGACGGGAGGTCGATTGGGCGGTGCGCGACGCTCGCATCCGGGAGGTTGAGGAGCGCCGCCGGGTTGGGGCAGATCGCGCGCCAGAACTGCAGATCGTCCGGGTCGGCGACGCCGGGCCAGTCGCCCGCCATGCCGTCGGTGAGCGTCGCCAGCTGCAGATGCAGGTGCGGGTCCCATCCGCCGTTCTCGGCCAGCGCTCCCAGTTCGCCGAAGCGCTCACCCCGAGCGACCGACTGCCCCGCGTGGAGCGCGTCGGCGGTCGCGCGAGAGAGATGGCCGTACAACGTCCAGAACGGATCGCCGGCCGACGTC
>DAIESF010000429.1 GCA_027346425.1 Gemmatimonadota bacterium
GATGAGCGCCTTGAGCGCCGCCGAGGCGAACGCCGGCTTCGACTCGGCCGGCACGGAGCCTTGCAGCTGTAACACGTCGAGGAGGAAGAAGACGAGGAGGATGGCGAACGCGACGGTGACCAGGAGGTTCAGCACGGCGAGGGTTCGCTGGAAGCGCAAGTGCCCGCCGCACTGCGCCACCCCCATCGCCAGCACGACCCCCAGGAGCGGCGTGAGCAGGAATCCTGAGAGGAGCCCTACCGATGCGAAGCGCCACTCGATGTCCCCGAGCCGGATCGGGATGATGCTGGTGGCGAAATCCATCGCCGGCGTCGCCACGAGGAGGATGGCCACGAGGTAGAGTGGGGCGATGAGTGCTTCGGGGCCGTCGGGTCGCTTGGGACTCATGGATCGTCAGGACACGGTCTGGCTTCGGGACGAGCGACGGACGCGCGTACGGCCCGACACGTTATGCATCGATGGGTGCAATGAAAAGTGGGCTGGGTTCCGGGACCCAGCCCACTTTCCATCCGCCGCATCGAAGGGGGTTGACACGGCAATTCTCAAGGCCGCACGAGCAGCGGCCGTCACGGTCGGGTGGCGCACACCGGAATGAACCGCTGCCCCGGGGGATCGCTCGGGTAACTGACGATTCGCCGCCGATGTGCGACACATCACAAGAGCAGGTGGCGTGCCGCGGCGCCCGGGGGGAGGTGAGCGCGGGGGGCGATTGCGGGGCGACCGCCGGAGCCAAGTCGTTGCAGCGACAGTCCTTGCCGCAGGGGGCGCTCACGCGCGACCCCACGTGGAGGAGGTCAGCCGGCGCGACGCTGGGTCGCGCGGGATTCGGGGTGCCGTGGACGGGTTGTCGCATCCCGTCCGCGTCGTGCGTCGCTCGGTAGCGACAGGGCGGTCAGCTCTTCCGGGTCACGCGTCGTGGGCGCCGTAACCTCCGAGGCGCAGCGTCTCCGCGAGTCCCTCGTTGGCGGTTTGGGCGAGTCGAAGCGCGGCGGTGAGCATCTGCGTGGACACCAGCATCTCCACCGTCCCGTCGACCAGCCCCCCCTCCTGACTGGCGAGCGCCTCGGCGTCCTGGGCACTTGCCGGCGCATCGGAGATCGAGGACGATGCCGAGCGCTGGATCTTCTCGGCGGCGCGGTCCATCGACGCGGTCTGGCGCTGGATGGCGGAGAGGGCGCTCGAGATTGCGCTGATTGCCATGGGGGGCTCGTGTCGTGCGAGTCGGATTGCCGGTGGCGCCGGTGAGGGTGGGCACGCGGCCACCTCGCTTCTGGCAGGCGCGGGTGCACTTCTGTGCGTGAGTATCGGCAGGGGTGCGGAATTCTTTAGGGGTGGGGGGCGAACGCCCGTCCTGGGAGGCGAACGCCGACCCGGGGGCGAACGCCCGACCCGGGGAGCGAATGCCTGTGGTGGGGGAGGTGCGCCCGTGCCGGAGCGACACGGTGAGTGACCAAGCGCGCGTGGAACGGGCCGCGTCTACCGGCCCCAGGCTACGCCGCGCCCGAGTGCTCGCCCTCGATGAAGCTCGCGATGCGCGCGCGGTTCTTCTCCGCGTCCTCCTCGCCAAGTGCAATGACGCGCCGCAGGTAGTCCTCCTGGAACATCACGAGCGAGAGGATGTCGGGGCTCGCCGATTTCCGCGTCCCGAGTCCGCGGGTAAGGAAGCGGAAGACCTTGGGGAGACGCGGCTCGTACTCGCGCGCCAGCGTCCCCAGGTCGATTGAGGGGCGCAACACAAGGATGTCGATGACGCGCATCCCCTCGCGCCGCTCGGGGGGAATGCGCTGCACGAGCTGGTTGATCAGGTTCAACCGGATGACATCCTGGTCGATGACGTCGAGGAAGACCGCGTTGTACAGCGTGCCGAGGACCTGAGCCGGAGGCGGGTAAGCCGCAGCCGTCGTGACGGAGGGGACTTCGCGCGTGGCGTTGGACCGCGTGGAGATGGTCATGATGCGCGACGCCCCGAGATGCAGCGCGGGGGAGAGCGGGGCAGTGAGTCGGACCCCTCCATCGCCGTACCATTCGTTTCCGACCCGCTCGGCCGGGAAGAAGATCGGGAGTGCCGCTGACGCCATGACGTGGTCGACCCCGAGTCGCGCCTGGACGCTGCGGCGCTGCGGGCGTTCCCACAACGTCGGGCGGCGTCCCTCGACCCAGGTGACCGACTGTCCCGTGGTGTAGCTCGTGGCGCTGAGGGCGACGGCGCTCAGCGTCCCGCGCGCCAGGTTGGCCTGGATCCCCGGGAGGGCGCCGTACTCGTCGCGCTGGAGCGTGCGCTCGAGGAAGTCACGGAGCGGCGAGGTGTCGACCATCCCGCGGACCCGCTCGCGTTCGGTCGGGTCGGTGGAGAGGAGGCCGTACCCCGACCGGATGACGCCGGTGAGGAGCGATCGGGCGTCGACGCGATAGACCTGCTCGGGCGTGAGGGACAGCCAGTGCCTAACGAGTTGCGCCGTGGACTCCTCGAACGTCCCGGGGTTGGAGGCGAGGTGGATCGTATTGACCGCCCCTGCCGAGACCCCGACGAGGATGGGGATGCGCAGGTGGGGGTAGTGCCGCGCGATGGCCCGCAGGAGTCCTGCCTGGTACGCCCCGCGCGCCCCACCCCCGCCCAGGACGAGGGCCAGGTCCTCGGTGACCGGCGTAGGACGGGCGCTTCGGTGCATGGGAGGCAAGGTGAGGGGAGTGCCCACGTGCATCAAGGGATGCGCGGCGTCACGTTAGGCGCCGTCCATCAAATATCCGCTCCACTCCCACCTCCTGCCAAGCACCCCCCTCGTCTTCTCGTCTTCCCGTCTTCTCGTCTTCTCACCTTAGACGTGCTTCAGCTTCCACCGCCCCCGCCGAAAGAGGATTGCGCTCAGCACCGCGATGCTCGCGTAGGCGATCGCCATGGCGAGGAAGACGCCGTGTGGCCCCATCCCGAGGCGGAGGGCGAGCGTCCACGCCAGGGGGATCTCCCAGAGCCAGAAGCAGGCGAGGTTGATCAGCGTGGGCGTCCACGTGTCACCGGCCCCATTGAACGCCTGGGTGAGGACCATGCCGTAGGCATAGAAGACGAATCCCGCGGCCACCACCCGGAGGCAGTCGATGGCGTACCGCGCGACCGACGCCTCCCGGGTGAAGAAGGCGACGATCTGGGGGGCAGCCACGACGAATGCCACGCCAATGACGCCGAGAAACACGAGGTTGTAGCGCCCGGCGATCCAGACGGCGCGCTCGGCGCGGTCCGGCTTCCCCGCGCCTAACGCCTGGCCGACCATCGTGGCCGCGGCGTTGCTCATTCCCCAGCTGGGAAGGAGGGCGAAGGCGATGACCCGCATGGCGATCGTGTAGCCGGCGAGCGCCTCGCTCCCGAACCCCGAGAGGACGCGAGTGAGGAGGACCCAGCTCGCCATCCCGATGAAGATCTGGAATGTCCCCGACGCCGAGAGACGGACAAGGCGCCACATCAATACGGGCTCGATACGCAGGTACTTTCGCGAGAGGCGCGCGCGCGCGCCGGGGCGCAGCAGGCGCGACTGGGCGTAGAGCGCCCCGGTGCTGCGCCCGATCGTCGTCGCCACGGCGGCGCCCGTGACCCCCAGCTCAGGGAAGGGGCCGAGCCCGAAGATCAGGCAGGGGCCGAGGGCGATGTTGATCGCGTTGGCGAGCCAGAGGGTCCGCATCGCGATGGCGGCGTCGCCCGCCCCGCGGAAGATGGCGTTCAGGAGGAAGAGCATCAGCACGCTCGCGTTGCCGCCGAGCATGACGCGCGCGAAGGTGCTCCCGTGGGCGATGACCGCGGGCTCCGCCCCCATCAGCGCGAGGAGGTCGGGTGCGAAGAGGGCGCCTCCGATACCTAACGCTGTGGCGAGGAGAACGCCGAGCCAGATGGCCTGCATCGCGGCGCGCGATGCCCCCTCGGGGTCGTGCTCGCCGATGCGGCGTGCGACCATCGCCGTGGCGCCGATCCCGAGCCCCATGGCGATGGTGTAGATCAGGGTGAGCAGCGACTCGGTGAGCCCGACGGTGGCGATGGCCTGCGGCCCGAGCCGCGAGACGAAGAAGACGTCGACGACCGCGAAGACGCTCTCCATCGACATCTCCAGGACCATGGGGATGGCGAGGATCAGGATCGCCTGGCCGACCGCCCCCTTGGTGTAATCCACGTGCGAGCCACGGAGCGACTCGCGCACCAGCGCCCACGTGCCGGCGGGGTGCTGGGGCGCGCGCGAGGGGGCGTGCGAAGGCCCGTGCGCAGGCCCGTGCGCAGGCCCGTGCGAAGGCGACGATGTCGCGTTCGCGGCCTGGTCGGCCGCGACGTCATGATGCTCGGACATGTACGAGTACGACCTCCCCTCAGTCGGGGACGACGGCCGTCGCTTCGATCTCGACCTTGGCCCGTGGCTCGACGAGTCCGGCGACGATCACCACCGCCATCGCTGGGAAGTGGCGACCGACGATTTCCCGATAGGCGCGTCCGATCTCGCCGGCCGCGGCCGTGTACTCGTCGCGGCTCGTGATGTACCAGGTGAGCCGCACCAGGTGCTCGGCCGACGCCCCTGCTGCTTGCACGACCGCCATCACGTTGCGCAGCGCCTGTGCGCACTGCGTGGCGAAGTCGTCGCTGGCGAAGTGCATCGTCGACGGATTCCACCCGATCTGCCCGGCGGTAACCACCAGTCGTCCGCGCGCGGTCATCCCGTCGGAGTAGCCGCGCGGGCGCGGCCATCCAGCGCCGGACACCGGGGCGGGGAGCGCTCCCGCCGCCTTGCTCGTCGATGTTGCGGGGGATGCAGCTGACGGAATGGGTGCGGCGCCGCGCTCGCGATCGCGCAGGACGAATCGTTGCAGCTTCCCGGTCGCGGTCCGTGGCATGGCGTCCACGAACTCGATCGCCCGCGGGTACTTGTACGGCGCGAGCTGCTCCTTCACCCAGTCCTGCAGCTTCTTCGTCATCTCCGGCGACGCCGAGAAACCCGGCTTGAGGACGACGTACGCCTTCACGATGTGCCCGCGCTCCTCGTCCGGCACCCCGATCACCCCGCACTCTTGTACGGCCAGGTGCTCGAGAAGCACCCCCTCGACCTCGGGCCCCGAGATGTTGTAGCCCGACGAGATGATCATGTCGTCGGTGCGGGCCTGATACCAGAAGTAGCCGTCGGCATCGCGGATGTAGGAATCGCCGGTGAGGTTCCAGCCACCCCGCACGTACGCGCGCTGTCGCTCGAGGTTCCCCAGGTAGCGGCACCCGGTGGGGCCACGCACCGCCAGCCGCCCGATCGTCCCGTCAGCGACCTCCCGCATGTCGTCGTCCACCACGCGCGCTTCATAGCCGGGAACCACGCGTCCCGTCGCGCCGGGTCGCACCTCGTCGCCCGAGGCGCTGATGAAGATGTGCAGCATCTCGGTGGCGCCGATCCCGTCGATGATCGTGATCCCGGTCGCCTCGCGCCACGCAGTGAACGTCGCCAAGGGGAGCGCCTCGCCCGCCGAGACGCAGCGGCGCAACGACGAGAGATCGAAATCGTGCCGCAGGCCGAGCATCGCGCGATACGCGGTGGGGGCCGTGAAGATCGTGGTCGCCTTGTAGTCCTGGATTGCCTGGATCAGGAAGTGCGGGGTCGCCTGTTCGAGGAGAACCGCGCTCGCCCCGATCCGCATCGGGAAGAGAACGATCCCCCCAAGGCCGAAGGTGAAGGCGAACGGCGGGGACCCGATGAAGACGTCGTCGAGCGACGGCTTGAGCACGTACCGAGGAAAGCAATCACAGATCGCCATCACGTCGCGGTGGAAGTGCATCGTCCCCTTTCCCTCGCCGGTCGTCCCCGACGTGAAGGCGATGAGGGCGACGTCGTTGGCCGCGGTGTCGACGTTGGCGAAGGTCGTGGGTTTCCCGCTCATCAACTGCTCGAGTGACGGTCCGTTGCTCCCGCCGTCAGGGGCGTTGTACTCGAGGACTCGCGCCCCCTGGCGCGTGCGCTCATCGGCGTGCTGCCCCATCGCCTGCGCGCACTCGCCCGCGAGGCGGGTGTCGGTGATCGCCAGCGATACGTGCGCCTTGTCGGCGATGAAGACGAGTTCGCGCGCGCGGTTGAGCGGCATCGTGCATACAACCACTCCTCCCGCCTTGAGCACGGCGAACCAGAGCGCCGCCAGCATCGGTGAGTTGGCCCCGCGCAGCAGGACACGATTGCCGGGCACGAGCCCCAGGTCGTCGACGAGGACGTGCGCCATCTGGTTGGCCCGCGCCAGGAGGTCGGCGTAGCTCCAGGTGATCCCCGGGGCACGGAAGGCAACCCGATCGCCCCACCCGCGCTCGATCGCGCGGTCAAGGAGTTCGGTCGCGCAGTTCATCCGGTCGGGATACGCCAACTCCGGAATGCCGCCGTAGTCCATCACCGGCCACAGCTCGGCCGGCGGGAGCGAGTCGCGGGCGAAGGTGTCGACGTGAGCGCTCGGGACGCCCCCGGGGACGCGACGCGTGGTCTCAGCCATGCTTCGACTCCGAAGATTGGTGCTGCTCGTCGGCCGCGAGCACCTGCCCGGCGATGACGACCTTCTGGATTTCGCTGGTCCCCTCATAGATGCGGAGGGCGCGGATCTCTCGATACAACTTCTCCACGGGGTGCCCGGCCTGGACGCCGAGCCCGCCCAGCAGCTGCACGGCACCGTCGATCACCTGCTGCGCCGATTCGGTGGCGTGCAGCTTGGCCATCGCCGCCTCGCGCGTCACGCGGGCGCCGCGCGTATCCTTGGTCCAGGCGGCCCGATAGACGAGCAGGGCACTGGCGTCGAT
>DAIESF010000439.1 GCA_027346425.1 Gemmatimonadota bacterium
CGTCGAAGTGCGAGCGCGTGTTGTACGTGAGGCCGGCTCCATGCACCACGAGGAGGTTCCCTGCCTGGTAGGCTGGGACGAGGAAGCGCATCGCCTGCGGGAGGGCGAAGAAGTTGTCGAGGGCGATCCCCTTGGTGGTGGCGCTGCTGTCGGGACGCGGGATAGCGATGGTCGGTCGCCCCGTGTAGTACAGCGGGTCGCCGAACGGGGCGCATAACGAGAGGCCGTCAGCGCCGCCGCGCAGGAAGATCGAGACGATGACGTCGCGGTTGGCGGCGAACGAGTCGGCGAACGAGACCTTGGGGAGCCATTCGGGATACGCCCAGGCGAAGAGCGCCGCTCCCGACAACCCGCCCGCGGTCCCGAGGAACTCGCGTCGGCTGGTCAGCTCGTTGTACTCGTTGCAGGCGCAGTCGTCGCGCTCAGTGTGGCTCATGTATCGCTCCGGGGCGTCGAGACAGGGTAGCGGGTCGCAGGGGCGCCCGGGTCAGATCCACTGGAAGGTCGCGGAACTCAAGGCCAGGGCGATCGCCTCGCGCACGCGCGCCACCGTCGGCGCCGCCTGCGGCTGCAGGTAGGTGAAGAGCTGCCCCTTGAGCCGTTCCGGCATCTCGCCGCCGAACAACTCCCGGTTGATCGCGGCGGTCACGCCGTCGGGGGTGTTGACGGCGTTGAACCGCGCGATGTCGAGGGTGAGTTCGCCGGCGGTGCCGAGGTTGCTGAGCGTCACCGCGAAGTTCCAGCGCTGCAGGACCCCGCCGGCCCAGTAGTCGGCGCGGTCGGGATACCCGTCGGGCTGTTCCCAGGCGAACATCGGCTGCCCGAGCGTGGTGAGCTGCCGGCGCACGGCGCCCATCGCCGTGACGTTCGGGTTGACAGCCCTAAGCGCAGAAAGCATGTAGGTATACGGGCGCTTGAACTTGGGCACCGCCGCGGTAACGTTGGCCGGCGTGAGGACGGCGCGCACCATCGACGGGATGTCGCCCTGGGTCTTGGTGTAGACCGCGGCGACGGCGGTGATCTGTGCCGTGGTGGGCTCGTACTGCAGGAGCCAGCGCAGCATCTTCTTGGCGATGAACTTCGCCGTGCTGGGGTGCTTGACCAGGAAGTCGAGCATCTGGTCGCCTTCCACCTTGGCGGCGGCGCCGGCGCTGGTCGGCATGGCGGGGAACGCCTGCCCCATCACCGACTTGGCGCCGAAGTCGTGCCCCGCCGGGTCGAAGGCGAAGGTGCCGCGCCCCGCCAGCGTCCACCCGGTGAGGACGCGGGCCAGCTCGCGCACGTCGACTTGCGTATAGCCGCCGTCCACGCCCAGCGTGTGCAGCTCCATGATCTCGCGGGCGTAGTTCTCGTTGAGTGTCCGCTGGCGGTTGCGTGTGTTGTCGAGGTACTCCAGCATGGCCGCCGAGTGGGCGCTGGCCTTGAGGAGGTCGGGGAACTTGCCTAACGCATGCTTGCGGATCACCTCGCGGTCGTCGACGACCTTGAGGTAGTTGACCTGCGAGAAGGCGATGTTGAAGTGGTCGCTCCAGAACTCGACCATGCGCTCGTACAGCTGCCGCTTGGAGAAGGCGGCGCGATAGAGCGACGCCTCGACCAGCTGGGCCTGCACCGTCCCCTGATCGAGGTTGTAGAGCTGGTCGCCGCTCTGGGCGATGAGCGGGTACTTCTGGTTGACGAAGGCTTGCGCCTGGGAGTCGTCGATCTTCGCGTACCCCAGGTGATAGTTGAGATAGCCGTTGAAGCCGAGCTTCTGCGCCAGCTTGAGTTCCGGCGCGGTCACGCCGTTGGTCACTTTTCGCACGAGACGGGTCAGCGCGCTGTCCCACCCCTTCACCGTCCCGGTGGACTGCTTCCCGAAGGGGTCGAAGCCGGGCGCCGGGGGCTGCTGCAGGAGGCGCTTGACCATCCCCCGCGCCGCCGAGGGCTTTTTCCCCTGCTGTGCGGCGGCGCTCGTCGCCCCGGCGACCGAGGCTGCAGCGAGCGAGACACCCACGGCGAAGAAGCGTCGCCGCGACGGGCGCTCGTCCTGCCTAACGCCTACCGCAGCGTCCCCGGAATCCTCCCCGGAGTTCTCCCCGGCGTCGGCTGCGCCGCGCATGGCGGGTTTGGACGGCATGTGCTGCATACGGCTCCCCTGCTTCCGTGAAAAGGTGTCGCCCCTGGCGAGGCCGAGGCTCGCCCCCTTCTTGGACGACTCGACCAGCCGCGACGTTAGCGCACCGGCGGCCGCTTATCAAACGATGAGAACGGTACTCGGCCTTCGGAGACAGGTGCCGTGCGGGAGCGCACACCGGGGACGTAACGCAGGCCGAGAAGACGAGAAGACGAGAGGGCTGCCTGACTACTGGCCCACCAGGTCGGCATCTTCGCCGCTTCCCCCCTCCTTCCCGTCGCGCCCCAGCGTGGCGAGGTCGTAGCCGGTGGCGTTGCGGCTCCCCGGCGAGCGATAGGCATAGGGGCGCCCCCACGGGTCGAGGGGGACGTCCTTGCGGAGGTACGGCCCCCTCCAGTTGACGGGCACAGGTTCGCGCGTCGGCTTCTCGCGCAGCGCTCGCAGCCCCTGCTCCGTGGTCGGGTATCCCCCGTTGTCGAGGCGATAGCTGTCGAGCGCCGTGCCGATCAGTGACATCTGTGTGCTTGCCGTGGTGACCTTCGCCTCACCGACGCGCCCGAAGATCTGTGGCGCCACGAGCCCGGCGAGGAGGCCGAGGACGATGATCACCACCAGGAGCTCGAGGAGGGTGAAGCCGGAGCGCACGCGGTACTCTTGTTGTCGCATCGTTGCCGCCTGTGGACAGATTGACCGATCGGGCATTGTCACGCTGGCATCTCGCCAAGCGGGGGACGCGGGGCGGTGGAGGACAGGGACGTCACAGCACCGCCGCATTGATCGAATACACCGCCTGGAGCATGGCAAGGGCGACGAACCCCACAAGCCCGCCGAAGGCGACGATGAGCACCGGCTCGACCATCGCCACGAGGGAACGCAGTGCGCGCGCCGACTCGGCATCGTACGTGTCGGCCACGCGCAGCGCCATCTCGTCGAGCGTCCCGCTCTCTTCACCCACGGCAAGGAGCTGCGTGGCCAGCGGGGGGAGCATCCCCTCCAGCGACGCGGAGACCGGCTCGCCGCGCTCGACAGCACGGATCGCGGATTCGAGGCGCTCGCCTAACGCCAGGTTCGTGACCGCCTCCCTGGCCACCTGCATCGCCCCCAGCACGCCGGATCCGCCGCGGAGCAGGATGCCGAAGGCTCGGGTGAAGCGCGCCGTGGCCACCGCATGCTCGACGGCGCCGGCCACCGGCCACCGCAGTCGGGCGGCGTGCCAGCGCGTGCGGTTGGCCGGCTCGCGCAGCCAGCGTCGCGTCCCCAGTATCAGCGCCGCGCCGATCGCCAGCCAGAGCCACCACCAGTGCGTGAGCGCGCCGCTGAGTGCCACGAGCAGGCGCGTCGATCGCGGGAGCGTCCCCCCGGTGTCGGCGAGCATGGACACGAAGCGCGGGACGACGAAGGCGAGGAGGATGAGGACGCCGAAACCCGCCACGACTCCCATCAACGCCGGATACCACAGCGCGGCGCGCAGCGCTCCTCGCAGTTCGCGCACCCGCTCGACGTGATCGGCGAGCCGCGCCAGCGCCTCGTCGAGCGTTCCGCTCTCCTCTCCGGCGCGCACGACGGCTGGGGCCAGCGCCCCGAAGACGTCGGCACGTGCGCGCAGCGCGGCGGAGAGCGTCGTGCCGCGCTGCACGTCGCCCCGCACCCCTTCCAGCGCATCGCGCAGCGCGGGGGTGCCGGCATGCTCGGTGGCGAAGCGCAGGGCGCGGTCGAGCGGCGCCCCCCCCGCCAGCATGGTGGCGATCGTCCGGGTGGCCGTCGCGAGCGCATCGTCCCGCCTCGCGGCTCCACTCCAGCGCGCGGGGCGCGGTGCGGCTGGCGAGACAGGTTCGATCGACACCGGGACGAGCGTCTGTCGTCGCAGCTCGTCCATCGCCGCGCGCGGTGTGGGCGCCTGCAGTACTCCCTCCACCACGTCGCCGCGCGCCGTCGCGGCGCGGTACCGGAAGGTGAGAGTGCTCACGGCGTCTCACCAGTCCGGGGGATCGGGGGGCGCGGATGCCCGGCGTCGCCCGACGGCTCGTCTTCGAGGCTCAGGACGCGGCGCACCTCCTCGGGGGTCGTGATCCCCGCTCGCACCAGCGCTTCCCCCGATTCGCGCAGCGTCATGAGGCAGAAGCGTTCACCGGCGGGGTGGATCCCGTCCATCGTCCCCCGGGCGGCGATGTGGCGGCGGTCGCCTTCGTCCGGGACGTAGAGTTCGTAGATCCCCGTGCGCCCGCGGTAGCCGCTCCCGCCGCACGCCGCGCATCCCGCGCCGCGCCGCGCCCCGTCCCATCCGAGACCTTGCAGCTGGCGGCCGCCGAGTCCGATGAGCGCCTTGTCGTCAGGGGCAATTGGCGCCGCGCAGTCGCGGCAGGTGACGCGCACGAGGCGCTGCGCCAGCACCCCCTGCACGGTGGCGGCCACCAGATACGGCTCGATCCCCATGTCGACGAGCCGGGTGATGGCGCTCGGCGCGTCGTTGGTGTGCAATGTGGAAAGGACGAGGTGCCCGGTGAGCGCCGCCTGCACCGCCATCTCCGCCGTCTCGCGATCACGGAGCTCTCCGACCATCACGATGTCGGGGTCGTGTCGCAGGATCGAGCGCAGGACGTTGGCGAAGCCCACGCCCGCCTTCCGGTTCACCGGGATCTGCGTCACCCCTTGCACCTGGTACTCGACCGGGTCCTCGACGGTCACGATCTTGACCGCGGGGGCGTTGCGCTGGGCGAGGGCGGCGTACAGCGTCGTGGTTTTCCCCGACCCCGTGGGACCGGTGACGAGGATGAGCCCCGAGGCGCGGCGGATGAGGGGCTCGAACTGCACGCGCACCTCCGCCGGCATCCCCAGCGATGCGACGTCTCGCACCGCTCCCTCGGCGTTTCCCTGGTCGAGGACGCGCAAGACCACGCTTTCTCCGTGCAGGGCGGGAAGGGTCGAGACCCGAAGGTCGACTTCCCGCGTGCCGAGTCGCACGCGCGCCCTGCCATCCTGCGGGAGGCGCCGCTCGGCGATGTCGAGTCCGCCGAGGAGCTTGATGCGCGAGATGACGCCACCCTGGAGCGTCGCCGGGTAGGTGGCCACGTCGCGCAACACCCCGTCGAGGCGGAGGCGCAGGCGCAACCCACCGCGCGTGCTCTCGAGGTGCACGTCGCTCGCCCCGCTCCGCACGGCATCGCCGAGCACCGCATTCACCAGCTGGACGACCGGCGCGTCGTTGGCGCGGGCCCGGAGGTCGCCGAGCCCAATGTCGTCAGCCGCAACGGACGCCGCCTCGGTGTCGATCCCATCGGCGGCGCGCTGCGCCCCCATGAGCGCCGCCTGCACGTCGTGCGCCGAGACCTCGACGACGCGGACCGCCCCCCCGAATACGCGCGCCAGTTCGTCGGTGACCGTGACGTCGAGCCGCCTCCCCGCCGCCACGACCACTGCCCCATCCGGCTCCACACGCAGCGGAACGACGAGGTGCTCCTCGAGCCACGGAGTCGGGAGGCGCGCGGCGAGTTCCCCGGCCGCCGCCTCGCGTAGCACGTCCTGCGCGACGTCGACTTCCCGCGCCCCGTTTCCC
>DAIESF010000444.1 GCA_027346425.1 Gemmatimonadota bacterium
GTTCCTGCTCGTCGGGATCGAGAACACCGAGCGCCGTCGCGACATGACCGGCCCGACCGACGTCGAGCGAGATAAGCGCATTGCCGTGCGCGTGGGAGGATCGGCGGCCTTTCGGCGCTTCATCCGCACCGAGTTGATGCCGCGCGTCAAGGCGCGCTACCGGACGACTGCGGAGACCGCGGTGGTCGGGGAATCGCTCGCCGGCTTGTTCGTCGTCGAGACCTTCTTTCGCGAGCCCGACCTTTTCGACAGCTACATCGCCTTCGACCCGAGCCTGTGGTGGAACAATCATCGGCTGGTCACGGAGGCGGACAGCCTGCTCCGGGCTCGGCCGGCCGGCCGGAAGACGCTATACCTGGCCAGCAGCGCGGAGCCGGAACTCGCCGACCTCACCCAGCGGCTGGCGGCGGTACTGCGGAGGGGGGCCTTCCCCGGCTTGCAGTGGGACTACCTCCCGATGCCGGAAGAGACCCATGCGACCATCTACCATCCGGCGGCGCTGCGAGCTTTCCGCACCGTCTTTGCGCCCGATTCGGCCCGCTCGCCGGCGAGCCGCGACGAGCAGGAGATCCGCGCTGCCCGTGCCGCGTTCAACGCAGCCATCGCTCGCCACGACATACCGAGCATCCTCACCTTCCTGGAAGAGGAATTCCACGCGTCGGTGTCGTCCGGCGATTTCGTGAACAGCCGGCGCGAGATGGGAGCCTCGTTCGCAACGCGATTCGCCGAGTTCACGGACGCGCGCTATGTGCGCACGCCGGAAGCGGTCGACGTGAGCTCGATGGGCCCGTTCGCTTCCGAGCACGGGACTTGGGTGGGGAGCTGGACCACCCCCACGGGACCATATCGCATCGGTGGTCGCTATTCGGCCTACTGGCGGAGGTCGAGCCGCAAGTGGTTGCTTCACGCCGAACTCTACGTGCCTTTATTTTGCGAGGGAGCCGCATGCAGCTGACGCTCGATACGCAGCCGGCACGTCACACTGGCAACCTTCTATGGATTTCGACCTGACGGCCGGCATCGCCGTGCTCGAACGCACCCCGCACACCCTTCGTGCGATGCTCGTCGATCTCCCCCCCGCTTGGACCGACGCGACCGAAGGAGGGGAGTCGTGGAGCCCCTACGTCATCGTCGGCCACCTGCTCCACGGCGAGCGCAGCGACTGGATTCAGCGGGCACGACTCATCCTCGCCCGAGGGGCAGATCGGCGCTTCACCCCCTACGACCGCCTCGCCCAGTTCCACGAGAGCCAGGGGAAGTCACTGGTCACTCTCCTCGACGAGTTCGCTCAACAGCGGGGCGCGAACCTGGCCACGCTCGCCGGATGGCACCTGACGGATGCCCAGCTCATCCTGGAGGGGGAGCACCCGGAGTTCGGGGCGGTCTCGCTTCGGCAACTGCTGGCGACATGGGTCGCGCATGACCTGGGGCACGTGGCGCAGGTGGCCCGGGTGATGGCCAAGCAGTACCGCGACGCGGTGGGCCCATGGCGCGCGTATCTCCCGGTCATGAATCGTTAGGCGCCGACCGCAACTGCCGACAGGCGACGCCGACTGCCCCCCCGCTGTGCCCAACCGCCTCCTGATCTGGTTCCCCGCCCTGCTGGTGGTCGTCGTGCTCGCGCATACGACCTGGCGCTATTTCGCGGCGCGCGCCATCGCCGAGGAGTGGCTGTCGCGACACCGCTACCGCCCGCGTTCGCTCCGCCTCGCCTGGTTCTCCTTCATGCGATTCGCCCCGCGGCTCTTCCGCAACGAGGCGCGCGCTTTCCAGTTCCGGGGCGAGGTGGACGACTTGCGGCTTGGTGGAACGGGGATCCTGTGGCTCCGCGTCTGGACCGATTGGCTCGGGCTCGCCGATCGCGAGCCCGACCTGTCGTGGGAGCGGATGCCCGTGGCGGCGGACGACGGTTCGCGCACGATGGAGGACCGGATGGCCGCGACCCAGCTCGCCCTGCTCCAGCAGGTGGCCGGCGGCGTGACGACGTTCCGCACCCGTGCACGGACGACAGAAGCGGGCGCCGACTTCGACGAGGTCGTCGAGCACGTGATGGCGCTCGCTCGTCGCGGCCTGGTGTCGTGTGATACGCCGATGCTGAACGTTCGGGGCGACTCCCAGTATGAATCCGTATCCAATGTTTCCCTCACCGAGCGCGGTCGGCGCCTCCTCGCCGACTCACCGAGTTGACGCCATGCCCATCGACCTGCAACCCACGCTTCGCGGATCCCTCCTCGAACTCCGCCCACTGCAACCGGACGACTGGGACGCCCTGTATGCCGTCGCCTCCGATCCCCTGATCTGGGAGCAGCACCCGAACCGCGACCGCTACGAGGAAGGGGTCTTCCGGGAGTTCTTTCGCGTCGCACTCGAGTCGGGTTCGGCATTTGTCGCGATCGACCGGGCGGATGGACGGATCATCGGTTCCTCCCGATATCATGGCTATGACGAGGCAGCGAGCGAGATCGAGATCGGATGGACCTTCCTGGCTCGGTCACACTGGGGCGGACGCTACAACGGCGAGATGAAGCGCCTCATGCTGGAGCACGCCTTCCAGTTCGTGGACAACGTCATCTTCGTCATTGGGCCGCAGAACGTCCGATCGCAGATGGCCGTGCAGCGGATCGGAGGGGTCCTGGTCGGTCACGAGGATGTGCGAGGGCGGGAAAGCGTGGTCTACCGCATCACGAAGCCCTCGTAGAGCGATCTCGCGAGAATGCACGCCGCACGTCCTCGCTGACCCGTGTCACCTTCCCCGTCGTTCGGCTGATCGGGCACCACACAGTGCGCGCGTGCGCCAGCACCCGTCGGTCGGTGGCGCGGAGGATGTCGACGAACCGCTCGAATCGCACGCTTTCCGCGCTGCCGACCCACGTCGAAGCGATGATCGCGTCGCCCAACCGCGTCGGCTGCTTGTAGTCGATCTCATGCCGCAGCGCGACCCACGCCACCGCCTCCTGCTGCTCCCGGGTGGCGGCCGCGCTCCAGTGCGCCGTCGCAGCATCCTGCACCCAGCGGAGGTAGACGACGTTGTTCACGTGCCCGAGTTCGTCGATGTCCGCGGGCGTGATCTCCAGCGGCATCTCGAACCGGTCGGACGGGGGAGTCTGGGCATCTGGCGACATGGGTGAGATTTTACCGCGCATCGAGCGCTCGACGCGAGAGGGGTGCGCCCCCACGTTCGTCGGCGCGTATCCTCGGGCACCCTCACCGCGTCGCTGGAGCGCGACCCACATGTATCGTGTTCGCCAGCAGGACCTCCCGTTCGTCGGCAGTTCTCACCAGTTCGTCGGCGCCGACCAGGGTGACGTCAACGTCTCCGTCTTTCTCCTCTCGGCGCTCCCGGGGCGCGGGCCGGGGCCGCATCGTCACCCGTACGATGAAGTGCAGTTCGTGCGCGAGGGGCGCGGAACGTGGGTGGTGAATGGCGAGGAGTTCGAGGCCGGAGCGGGCGACATCCTCGTCATCAAGGCCGGGGAGATCCACGCCTTCACGAACACAGGCGACGTCCCGCTTGTGCAGCTCGATGTGCACCTGAGCCCGCGGTTCATCCAGGAGAATCTCGGGTGACGACACGCCTGGTCGCTATCGCCACGACGGCAGCTCGTCTTCTCGCCGATTTAGCGGTCGCAGGAATCGACTATCGGGTCCATGGCGGCTAACGAACGCCAACACCCCCTCGGAGGCGTGGACGAACGATGATGAAGCTCATGGTGATGATCGGATCGACGATCGGGAGCGCGGTGGGGTGGTGGCTCGGCGCGCACATCGGGATCATGACCGCATTCTTCTGCAGCGTCTTCGGGATGGCCGCCGGTGTCTGGGGTGGTCGCCGCGCGGGTGAGCACTGGCTGCCATAGCGAGCGAAGGAACTACCGGGCACCTTCCAGAGTCTCCGCCTGTCGATTTCCTCGGATCTGTGGATCGTGCGCCTCTCCGACATTCCCTTCGGGACCACCGACTGGTCCAGCATCGCCCCGACCGAACACCCCGGTGAACGCGGCGTCGCCTACTGGCGCACACAGCAGTTTGGGGATATCCGCGTCCGCATGGTGGAGTACTCGCCCGGATACCTGGCCGACCATTGGTGCACCAAGGGCCATATCCTCCTGTGCCTCGATGGGGTGCTCCACACCGAACTCGACGACGGCCAGACGGTCACCCTCACGCCTGGGATGAGCTACCAGGTCGCCGACGGCGCGGCGCCGCATCGCTCGTTGACCGACGTCGGGGCGAATCTCTTCATCGTCGACTGATCGTCGCCCGAACGTCGCCTGAACGTTCCTCCCGTCCTCGTGCGCTGCCCGGCGCGCAAGCGGACACCTTTGTGACGCGCTAGCACCGCGCCACACCACGTTAGGCAGTCGATCCGCTAGGATGAGGTTCCTCCCCGGCCAAGCCGCCGACCGTCATGGACTCCCGACTGCGCCAGTTCATCCGAAACCTGCGCTGGGTGGATGCAGCCACCCAACCACTTCGCCTCGCCGACGAGGGGCGATGGTACACCGAGCACACGGCCCTGCTGATCAGCACGCTCAAGTGGGCGCTGCTCGGCGCCGGGGCCGGGGTCTGCGTCGGGTACGGGACAGGGGCGTTCCTCTGGGCGCTGGCCTGGTCCGACCATGCGGCGCGCACGCTGACCACCGGGGGCGTGCCGCCGTATTTCCTCCTCCCGATCGCGCTCCCTGCCTGCGTCTGGCTCATCCGTACCC
>DAIESF010000462.1 GCA_027346425.1 Gemmatimonadota bacterium
CTGCTCGCGCACCGCGCGGATTGTCTCCAACGCCTGGTTCACGGCGTTGATCGAGTCGCGGACGGCGATGGACACGCGGAACTGCTCGTCGTAGTCGCTCTGCGCCACCTCGGGGAGGCGGGGGTCGGCAAGGACGCGGAAGGTGCGCGTCTGCGTGACGCCAGCCGCCGTCAGCCGCACCTGATACGTCCCTGGCGGCGCCTTCACGCCCCCCGTGTATCCCCAGATCACCTGTCCCTTGAGGAGACGCGGCCCAGGATAGGTCAGGTCCCACACCACGCGCTGTGCCCCGGCCGAGGACTTGAGTGCCTGTTGCCCCGAAGCGCGGGCGCCGGCGGTGTCCGTGGTGAACGTGCGCACCACCTGGCCACGCGCATCGGCGATCTCGAGGCGGGCGGTCGAGTCGGGAGCGGCGGCGAACCACGCATGGATCAATGCACCCTGCGGGAGGGGATCGGGGGCGCTCTCCACCCCGCCGGCCCCCCCGCCGCCCACCTGGGCGCGGTACGTGTCACGTGGTGCGAAGAGGTGGGCCCGAGCCCCCGGCGACACGTCGGCCAGCTGGTGCAGCGGGGTGAGGTCGTCGAGGATGTAGAGCGCGCGCCCCTGCGTGGCGACCACCAGGTCATTGCGGTGCACGCGCAGGTCGGCGACCGGGGTCACGGGGAGGTTCAGCTGCAACGACTGCCATCGCTTGCCGCCGTCGAACGAGACGTAGATCCCGTGCTCGGTGCCGGCATAGAGCATCCCGTCCCGGGACGGGTCCTCGCGCACCGCGCGCACCGGCGAGCCGGCCGGGATTCCGTTGGTCCCGTCGGTGAGGAGCGTCCAGGTGCGTCCGTAGTCGTCGGTGCGGAAGATGTAGGGGTGGAAGTCGTCGAGCCGGTACTTCTGCACCGCCATGTAGGCCCGCCCTGCCTGTTGCATGGAGAGGTCGATGTTCTCCACGGTCCCAAACTGCGGCATGCCGCGCGGCGTGACGTCCTGCCAGTTGGCGCCGCCGTCGCGCGTGATGTGCACCCGCCCATCGTCGCTTCCGGTCCACAGGGTGCGCGCATCCTTCGGATCCTCGCTGATGGCGAAGATGGTGTTGAAGATCTCGACCCCTGTCACGTCATGGTTGATGGGGCCCCCCGACGCTTCCTGGTGCGCCGGCGTGTTGGTGGTGAGGTCGGGGGAGATCGTCTCCCACGTCATCCCGCCATCGCGCGTGCGATGGACGTATTGCGAGCCGTGGTACACCACGTTGGGGTCGTGGCGCGACACCACGATCGGCGCCACCCACTGGAAGCGGTACTTGAGGTCCTTGGCAGCCTGCCCGAGTTGCAGCTGCGGGTAGATCACGACGTTGCGGCGGTCGTCGGTGCGCAAGTCGAGGCGGTTGATCGCCCCGCCATAGCACCCGCCCCAGACGACGTCCGGATGGTCCGGGTGCAGCGCCACCGGCCCCGTCTCGCACCCGGCGGCATAGCGCCACTCGTTCATCGGATGCAGCACGTTGGGTCCCGACCACGCGGGGACCGAGATGGTCGTATTGTCCTGCTGCGCGGAATACACGCGGTAGGGGAACTGGTTGTCCACCGCCACGTCGTAGAACTCGGCGGTGGGCTGGTTGTTCATCGACGACCAGCTCTTGCCGCGGGTGAGCGTCACCTGTGCCCCGCCGTCGTCGCCGATGATCATGTAGCGGTTGTTGCGCGGGTTGATCCAGAGGTCGTGCGTGTCCCCGTGCGGGACGTCGATGGGCGTGAACGTCTTGCCGCCATCGATCGAGCGGTAGATCGAGGTGTTGAGCGCGTAGACCGTGTTCTCGTCGACCGGGTCGGCCTCGATGCGCGTGTAGTACCAGGCGCGCTGTCGCAGCTTGTTCTCGCTGTTGACCCGCGTCCAGGACTTCCCTGCGTCGTCGGAACGATAGACGCCGCCCTGCGGTTCGGCCTCGATGACGGCCCAGACGCGATCGGGATTGGCCGGCGAGACGGTGACGCCCACCTTGCCCACGACGCCCGTGGGGAGCCCGCCGGACAGCTTGGACCAGGAGTCGCCTCCGTCGACGCTCTTGTAGATCCCCCCCTCCGGGCCGCCGGAGATGTTCGTCCACGGCTTCCGTTCGGTGCGCCACATCCCGGCGTAGAGGACGCGCGGGTTCCGCGGATTCATCGCGAGGTCGCTTGCGCCTGTGGAGTCATTGAGGAAGAGGACGTGCTCCCACGACTTCCCCCCGTCCTTCGACCGATAGATGCCGCGCTCGCGGTTCTTCCCGAACATGTGGCCTAACGCGGTGACGTAGACCAGGTCGGGGTTGGTGGGGTGGATTACCACGCGACGGAATGCCCCCGATTCGGGCAGCCCGATGAACTGCCAGGTCTTGCCGGCATCCACCGACTTCCAGATGCCGCGCCCCTGCGAAGAATTGCCGCGCACGTCGGCCGATCCGGTCCCGACATAGATCACGTTGGGGTCGCTGTCGGCGACGTCGATCGCCCCGATGCTCCCGCCGAAGAAGCCGTCGGAAATGTTCTTCCAGTTGAGCCCCGCATCGTCGGTCTTCCAGACGCCGCCCCCCGTGCTTCCCATGAGGAACGTGTGCGGTTCCTCGGCGATCCCGGTGACCGCCGTCGAGCGCCCTCCGCGGAAGGGGCCGATCATGCGGTAGGAGAGTGCGGCGAACAGCGTGCTGTCGTATGCCGGAGCGGTGGCGGCGGCTGCGGTGGCGGCCGGCCGGGCGGCCGGTTGCGGGCGCTGAGCGGGCGCGATGCTGCTGACGGTGCACACGAGCATGGGCGCCACCACGACTGCGGCGGCGGCGAGACGGTACTGCATCACGAGGACTCCGAGAAGGTCGGGAGGAGGGGGCGCATGGGCGCCCGGGTCAGGCGAGGGAAAAACGGGAGATCCGGTGGAGGGCGATGTCGTGCCGCGTGCGATCGTGCAGCACGAGGTCGGCGACGATCTCGCCTACCACCGGGCAGAACTTGAAGCCGTGCCCCGAGCAGGCGTGGGCAATCACCACCTGCGGCGCTCCGGGGAGTCGGTCGAGGATGAAGTGCTCGTCGGGGGTGTTGGTGAACAGGCACGTCTTGGTAAGCAGCGCCTCGCTCCCCACGGCGGGGAAGCAGCGCCCCACCACGCTATGGAGGAGCGACATGTCGTGCGCCGTGACCGCCGAGCGATCGAGCCGGTCGGGATCGACCACTTCGCGCAGGTGGTGATAGCAGCCGATCTTGAAGCCGGGCGTCCCAAACTCGGGAAAGCCGTACCAGTGCTCGCCTCCCAGGTCGAGGTTGAACACGGGGAATCGCTCCGGCGAATGGATGGCACGGTCGGCGACGTCGAACCAGGCCAGCACCTGACGCTCGGGCGAGAGGACCGGGGCGAGGGCCGGGACGAGTGCTCCGGTCCAGCTCCCAGCGGCGATCACGAGCTGCTCCGCCTCGTAACGACCGCGCGACGTCGTGACCGCCACGCCATGCGCCGTTGCCTCCCAGCCGAGCAGTGCTTCCTCGGTGCGCACGTCGGCCCCGTGCCGCGTCGCCATCGCCACGTGCGTGCTGATGCAGCGTTCGGGGACAAGGAATCCTCCCCGCGGCTGCAAGACGG
>DAIESF010000481.1 GCA_027346425.1 Gemmatimonadota bacterium
GGCTCCGAGCGCATGCAGGAGCTCTCGGAAGACATTCACACGGGGGCGATGGCCTTCCTGCGGCGTATGTACTACGTCGTCATCCCGTTCCTGTTCGTGGTGGGCGGGCTGCTGAACCTGGCGCTCACCTGGCAGGCCGGCGCGGCCTACATCGCCGGGGGGCTCTGCTCCATCCTCGCCGGCTTCTTCGGAATGCATGCGGCCACGCGCGCCAACGTGCGCACGAGTGAAGCGGCGCGCACCTTGGGGCAGGCCGAGGCGCTCCGCGTCGCCTTTGGCGGTGGTGCGGTGATGGGGCTGGCGGTGGCCGGCCTCGGGCTCGCCGGGCTCGGCGCCGTGACGCTCTGGCTCCGCGAGTTCATCGCCCCGGGCGGCAATGCCCGTACGTTCGCCGAGATCATCTCGGGGTTCGCCATGGGGGCCAGCTCGATCGCGCTATTCGCCCGCGTCGGCGGCGGGATCTACACCAAGGCCGCCGACGTCGGCGCCGACCTGGTCGGCAAGGTCGAGGCCGGGATTCCGGAGGATGACCCACGCAACCCGGCGACGATCGCCGACAATGTGGGCGACAACGTCGGTGACGTGGCCGGGCTCGGGGCGGACATCTTCGAGAGCTATGTGGGCTCGGGGATCGCAACGATCGCGATCGCCTCGACCTCCACGGCGCTGGCCGCCGAGTCGGTCACCTCGGCCATCCTCCTTCCGATCGCCTACATCACCGCCGGGCTCCTGGCGTCGTTGGTCGCGATTTTCTCGATGCGCGCACTCGCCAAGGGGAATCCGGCGAGCGCGCTGCGCACCGCGACGTTCATCGCCGCCGGGCTCTTCCTGGTGCTGGCCTACTTCGTCACGCAGGCGATGCCCCTCGTCATGACGCGAGCGGACGGGAGCGCCTACTCCGCCATGGGTCCGTTCTGGGCGGTGCTGGCCGGCACGGTGTCGGGGACGCTGATCGGCGCCGTGACCGAGTATTACACGGCCGGCACGCCGATCCGGCGCATCGCCGAGGCGAGCCACACGGGTCCTGCGACCAACATCATCGCCGGGCTGGCCATCGGGATGGAGAGCGCCATCCTTCCCGTCCTCCTCATCTGCGGCGCGACCTACGTGTCGTATGCCGTGGCCGGGCTGTACGGCGTGGCCATCGCCGCGGTCGGGATGCTCTCGACCGTTGGCGTGATCATGTCGGTCGACGCCTACGGCCCCATCGCCGACAACGCCGGCGGGATCACCGAGATGTGCGGGCTGGGCCCCGACGTCCGCAAGATCACCGACGGACTCGACGCGTTAGGCAACACTACGGCGGCGATCGGCAAGGGCTTCGCCATCGGGAGCGCCGCGCTCACCGCCCTTGCTCTCTTCAGCGCCTACGCCTCGGCGGTCAACCTCGGCGAGACCGGGCTCGACCTGGTGGACCCGATGGTCGTGATCGGGCTGTTCCTTGGCGGCGTGATGCCGTTCTTCGTCGGAGCCCAGACGATGACCGCAGTGGGTCGCGCGGCGCAGGGGATGGTGCAGGAAGTCCGCCGCCAGTTCCGCGAGATCCCGGGGCTGCTCGACGGCACCGGACACCCCGACTCCGCTCGTTGCGTCGACATCTCGACCAAGGCGGCACTCCGGGAGATGATCGTCCCGGGTGTCGTCTCGGTGCTCGTGCCGGTGCTGGTCGGGAAGTTCCTCGGGGTGACGGCGTTAGGCGGGCTGCTGGCCGGTGCCACGGTGACCGGCGTGATGATGGCCCTCTTCATGGCCAACGCCGGCGGCGCGTGGGACAACGCCAAGAAGTACATCGAGCAGGGCGGGCATGGCGGCAAAGGCTCGCCCGAGCACAAGGCCGCAGTGGTCGGTGACACCGTCGGCGATCCGTTCAAGGACACGAGCGGACCGGCAATGAACATCCTGATCAAGCTGATGAGCGTGGTGTCGCTCGTGCTGGCGCCGTGGTTCATTGCTTAGAGAGAAGACGAGAAGACGGGAAGACGAGAAGACGAGCACACAGGGGGCACGTCTTCTCGGCGTTCTCGTGATCTCACTTCTGGACCAGTCGTTTGCTGGCAGGCGTGCGGGTGGCGCGCGCGCTGACGGTCTTTCGAAGGGATACCAGCATCTTCGAGACCTCGTCGACCCGGGCCTCGAGGGTGGCGTGGTCGCCTGGGGAGAGCAACGCCAGGTCCCGCGCGAGCAGCAGGTGATAGTCGAGCTCGCGCGCGGAGCCGATTGCGTGTTGCAGGAAATGGGCGAATTGCCCGCTGGTGCTCCGTCCGCTACCCTCGGCGATGTTGGCTGGTATCGACATCGCCGCGCGCCGCATCTGGCCCGCCAGCGCAGCGCAGTTTCGCACGTACAGCGGGTGAGTGGCCGAGTGCACACGCAACGCCAATTCGTGCGCCTTTCGCCACACTGAGAGTTTCTTGTAGATCTGCATACGGACAGATTGGCTTCTGCCGCAGTCGGAGCCAGTACCCTTCCGTTGCAGACCGTAACATATCTCGTCTTCTCGTCTTCTCGTCTTCTCGTCTTCTCGTCTTCTCATGCTACGCCTCGGCATCGTCGGCCTCCCCAACGTCGGCAAATCCACCCTCTTCAACGCCCTCACCTCGGCTGCGGCCCAGGCGTCGAATTACCCGTTCTGCACGGTGGAGCCCAACGTCGGCATGGTGGAGGTGCCTGACGAGCGCCTCGAAGGGCTGGCGACGGTCGTGAAGCCCAAGCGCACGCTTCCGGCGGTGGTGCAGTTCGTCGACATCGCCGGCCTCGTGAAGGGGGCGTCGCAGGGCGAGGGGCTGGGAAACAAGTTCCTCACCAACATCCGCGAGACCGACGCCATCGTGCACGTGGTGCGCTGCTTCGACGACCCCGACGTGACGCACGTGATGGGCGGGGTGGATCCGGTGCGCGATCGCGAGGTGATCGAGTTCGAACTCGCGCTCTCCGACCTCGGCGTGGTCGAGAAGCGGCTCGACAAGGTGCAACGGGCGGCGCGCACCGGGGAGAAGGAGGCGCAGCAGGAGTTGCCGGTGCTGGAGATGGCGCACGCGCTCCTCACCGAAGGGAAGGCGCTGTGGGAGGGATCGCTCACCGAGGAGCAGCGCGCGGTCCTGGCGCCGCTGAATCTCCTCACCGCCAAGCCCGTCCTGTATGCGGCCAACGTGACCGAGTCGGAGTTGCACGGCGACGAAGGGAAGCACGTGACGGCGCTTCGTGAGGCGATTGCCGCCAGTGCCGAGCAGGCAGAGGTGGTCCCCTTCTCTGCCAAGATCGAGGCCGAACTGGGGGAGCTGCCTCTTGAGGAGCGCAAGGAGTTTCTCGCCTCGTTAGGGCTGGAGTCGGCGGGGCTCGACCGCCTCATCCGGGCCGGCTATCACCTGCTGGGGTTGCAGACCTATTTCACGGCCGGCGAGCAGGAAGTCCGGGCGTGGACGATCCACCGTGGCGACACCGCGCCCAAGGCAGCGGGGGTGATCCACACCGACTTCGAACGTGGCTTCATCCGCGCCGAGACCGTCTCGTACGACGACTTCGTGCGATTGGGCGGATGGAAGGAGGCGCGCGAGAAGGGGGCGGTGCGAAGCGAAGGGAAGGAATACGTCGTGAAGGATGGCGACGTGATGCTCTTCCGCTTCAACGTGTAGCGCGGCATCGGGTGCCCGCGCGACTCCGCAGCGGGCATCGGGGCTGGCTCAGTCCTGCGGATCGGCCGGCTCGAGCACCCGCGCGTCATCCGTCCGCGGGTTGTTGACCCTGAGCGAGATGGGATAGGCGTCCAGCCACTCACTCGGACACGGCTGCATGAGGTCGCGCAACGCCGGCGCCGGAGTGCGCGCGTCGAGCCATTCGTTGTAGTGACGGGGGTCGATGATCACCGGCATCCGGTCGTGGATGCGCGCCATGAGCGTGTTGGCGTCGGTCGTGAGGATGGTCGCACTGACGATGCCCTCCCCGCCCCCGTCCCGGGGGCGCCAATACTCCCAGAGCCCGGCCATAGCGAAGGGCTCGCCGTCGCGCCCGCGCACGGCATACGGCTGTTTGCGGGTCTGCCCCGGGACGACCTGCCACTCGTAGAAGACGTCGGCCGGGATCAGGCAGCGGCGGGATTTCATCGCGTTTCGGAACGACGGCTTCGCGAAGGCCGAATCGGCGCGCGCGTTGGCCATCCGGTTCCCGATGTCGGGGGCCTTGGCCCAGGAGGGGATCAGCCCCCAGCGTACAAGGTCGGCGCAGCGCTCCCCGTCCCGCACGCGCACCGCCAGAATCTCGGCGCCGGGGGCAATGTTGAAGCGTGGAACGAGCGGGAGAAGCTCGCCGATGCCAAAGCGCTGGAGGTCGAGGCGCTCAGGACGGGTCAGACCGAAGCGGCCGCACATGGCTTGAATGTAACCCCTTGGTATTCAACGAGAAGCCCGCTAGTTTCCGCGGACAATTCGCTGGCGCCCCGCGGGGTGCCCATCCCCTCCCCCTGTTTCCGGCAACCAACGGGGGGCGGCTCACGACCAAAGGGAGGATTGCCGACTGTGTCTCGCCAGTACGAGGCGGTGTACATCTTCGACTCGACACTCGAAGATGCCGCCATCCAGGAAAAACTCGCCAAGCACCACGCCCTCTTGGGGACGACCGAGGAAATCAAGGTCGACAACTGGGGGCGCCGTCAGCTCGCGTACAAGATCGGGCGTCGTGAAACGGGCTACTACATCCTGGCGCGTTTCGTCGCCGAGCCCAAGACGCTTCCCGAGTTCGAGCGCGCGCTCAAGTTGGACGATGGCGTCATCCGCTATCTGATCACCCTGTACGAGCACGAGCTGGGCGCACCGCCGATCTCCGAGGAAGAGGCTGCCCTGGCCCGCCGCCGTGACGACGACGACGACGAGGAGGAGTAAGCCATGCGACGCCAAACCAAGTCGTGCCCCTTCTGCGAAGGGCGCGTGCACTACGTGGATTTCAAGGACGATCGCACGCTCGGACGCTTCATCACCGACCACGGGAAGATCCTCCCGAGCCGGCTGAGCGGCGTCTGCGCGCGGCATCAGCGGCAGCTGGCGACGGCCATCAAGCGGGCCCGCTACCTGGCGCTGATTCCGTATCAGCGCGGGCACGTCGGCGCCTAACGACACCGGGCAACCGGAGGCAGTATCAGTACCCCGACCACGCCGGCGGCGCTCCCCAGCAGCGCCGTGGCCTCGCGGGAGCACGGATGGATGCGCATCATCGCCGTGCTCCTGCTGGCCCTGTCCGTGCCGATGGTGGCGATCCTGCGCCTGATCGTTCCGATCGAGCAGACGATCGTCCTCATCGCCCCGGCCATGGCGGTGTGCGCGCTGCTCGGATGGATGTCCGGGGGGCGGTTCTGGCTGGCCGCCGTCTGGATGGGACTCGCACTCTGGATCCTGACGACGGCCAGGCCCGCGACGGGGGCGTTCGATGCGCTCTCGCGAGGGTGGGCGACGATCCTGGCGGCGTCGTTCGGGATCGTGAGTGCCGCGGTGCCGCGGCGCCCGTTCTTTACCCGGGCACTATCGGCGACGGCGCTCGCGTTCGCGGTCGCGCTCATCGTCAGCACGACCATGCGCGCGTCGCCGGCGACCGTGGCCCAGCACATCACCGATGAGCTGGGACGCCGGTTCGCAGCATCGGAGGCAGAGTGGCAGGCGCGCGAGGGGTCGGCGGAGTGGAAGGAGCTGACGACGAAGTATCCGGCGGCGGCGGCG
>DAIESF010000486.1 GCA_027346425.1 Gemmatimonadota bacterium
AGAGAGAGCGATGCCTCGCGTCAAATCCAATGTGGTGCGCCTGAAGCGCAAGAAGCAGGTGATGAAGGCCGCGCGCGGCTATTTCGGCGCGCGCAGCAAGCTGTGGCGCCCGGCCAAGGAGTCGGTCGAGCGCGGGTGGCGCTACGCGTACCGCGACCGCCGCAACAAGAAGCGCGATTTCCGTCGCCTGTGGATCGTGCGTATCAACGCCGGGGCCCACCTGAACGGGATGAACTACAGCACGTTCATGAACGGGCTGATGAAGGCCGGGATCGAGGTGGATCGCAAGATCCTCGCCGACCTGGCGGTGCACGACGAGGCGGCCTTTACCGCGCTGGCCGAGAAGGCGCGCGCGGCGCTGGCGGCTGCCGCCGCCTGACGTCTTCGCCACGGCGGTTCGGCGGCAGCGCGACGCGAGTCGAACTGCCGCCGTTCTTTTTTCCGTCACCCCCACCTTTCATTCGCTCGTCCCGTGACGCTGCACGAACTCCAGCAGGCCTGCGCCGCCCTGCGTGACGAGGCGCCGGCGCGCATCGCCGCTGCCGACTCGCTCGACGCCTGGCACGAACTGCGCAACACGCTCCTCGGCCGCAAATCGGGGCGCCTCACCGAGCTCATGGCGCTCCTCCCCCAGCTCGCGAAGGAGGAACGCCGCGAGGCCGGGGCGGCGGTGAACGCCCTCAAGCAGACACTCGAGGCGGCCTTCGACGCCCGCAAGGGCGAGCTCGAGGCCACCGCCTCGCGCGGGCCGACGCTCGACCTCACCATGCCATCGCGCGCCAGCTGGCGCGGCGCCGTGCACCCTGTCTCGCTCGTCATCGACGAGATCGGCGACATCTTTCGCGAGTTAGGCTTCACCGTCGCCCTGGGCCCCGAGGCCGAGTCGCCCTGGTACAACTTCACGGCGCTCAACTTCCCGGATAACCACCCGGCGATGGACATGCACGACACCCTGTACCTCAAGGACGGCGGGGTGCTGCGCACCCACACGTCGCCGGTGCAGGTCCGCACGCTGCAGTCGTACGCCCCGCCGGTGCGCATCCTGGCGCCGGGGAACGTCTATCGCCGCGACTTCTTCGACGCCACCCACGCCCCGGCCTTCGCCCAACTCGAAGGGCTGGCCATCGACGAGGGCATCACCTTCGCCGACCTCAAGGCGACACTCGCGCACTTCGCCCGCGCCTTCTACGGGCAGCGCACCCCCACCCGGCTCGTCCCCTCCTACTTCCCCTTCACCGAACCGTCGGGGCAAATGGAGGTCTTCTTCGACGTCGGCGATGGGCGCGGCGCGCGCTGGATCGAAATCATGGGATGCGGGCTCGTCCACCCGGCGGTCCTCGAGTCGGCCGGGCTCGACAGCGAGCGGTACTCCGGGTGGGCCTTCGGCATGGGCCCCGCGCGCATCGCCATGTCCCGCTTCTCCATCACCGACATCCGCCTCTTCTACGATTCGGATGTGCGCTTCCTCGAACAGTTCGCCTAGTCCCGAGCGATGCTGATTTCGCACGAATGGCTGCGGGGCTTCGTCCCGCATGCGCTCTCGCCCGATGCCTTGCGCGCCCTCATCACCGCCCACGTCGCCACCGTGGACGGGATGGAACGGCTGCGCGCCGACCTCGCCACCATCGTGGTCGCCCGCGTCGTTCGGGCGGGACGGCACCCGAATTCCGATCACCTGTGGGTGACGAAGGTCGACGACGGCAGCGGCACGCTTCTCGACGTCGTCTGCGGCGCGCCTAACGTGACGGAAGGGGCGCTCTACCCCTTCGCCCGCGTGGGGACGGTCATGCCCACCGGCAACAAGGGGGGGATCCTCATCGAGCGGCGCAAGATCCGGGGCGAGGTGTCGAACGGGATGCTCTGCTCGGCGAAGGAACTCGGGCTGGGTGAAGACCACGACGGGATCCTCGCGCTCGACGTCGACGCCGCTCCGGGGACGCCGTTCCTCGAGGCGGTGCCGGTGGGCGATGTCTGCTATGACATCGACGTCCTCGCCAACCGCCCCGACCTCCTGTCGCACTACGGAATGGCGCGCGAGGTCGCGGCGCTGCAGGGGCTCACGGTCGGCGATCCGCGCGATGTCTTCGACGTCGACCAGGCCACCGGCGCGGTCCGCTTCGGCGACGGCGTGCGCGGGCGCGTCCCCTCGGCCGGGGGGCGTGCGGTGCACGACATGGCGCGCGCCGCGAGCGGCGGGGCGACGGTGCAGCTGGACGATGCCGATGGCTGCCCCCGCTACATGGGCGTGGTGATTCGCGGCGTCACGGTCGCCCCCAGCCCGGAATGGCTCGTGCGTCGCCTCGCGGCGCTCGGACTGCGTTCGATCTC
The DNA here is from genome assembly GCA_027346425.1 of Gemmatimonadota bacterium. Lineage (GTDB taxonomy): Bacteria > Gemmatimonadota > Gemmatimonadetes > Gemmatimonadales > Gemmatimonadaceae > SCN-70-22. The sequence goes on from DAIESF010000486.1 coordinate 2,329, forward strand.
CAATGTGGTCGACGTCACCAACTACATGCTGCATGGCTACGGGCAGCCCATGCATGCCTTCGACCTGGCGCGCCTGGCGCAGCAGACGGTCGTCGTGCGCCGCGCGCGCCCGGGCGAGACGCTGGTCACCCTCGATGGCGTCGCCCGCGCGCTCGACGAGCGGATGACGGTGATCGCCGACGCCGAACGGGCGGTGGCGGTGGCGGGGGTGATGGGAGGGAAGGAGAGCGAGGTGTCGGCGTCGACGACCGACGTCTTCCTCGAGGTGGCGTACTTCACGCCGCGCAACGTGCGCGTGACGCGACGGGCGTTGGGGCTCAGCACCGACGCGAGCTACCGGTTTGAACGGGGGATCGACCCGGCCATCGCGCCGCACGCCCTGTCCATCGCGGCCCAGCTGATCACGCTCGTGGCCGGCGGGGCAGTGGAGGGCCAGGCGATCGACGTCGGGCGGGCCCCCGAGCCGCGCGCCCGTGTCGCCATCACGCCGCGTCGCGTGGAGCGCCTGCTCGGCGCCGCGGTCGGTTCGGACGAGATTCAACGCCTGCTATCGTCAGTTGGGTTCACGGTGACGTCACGCGGCGACTCGGCGGAGACCCTCGACGTCACCGTCCCGTCATGGCGCCATGACGTGTCACGCGACGCCGACCTCGTGGAGGAGGTCGCGCGGCTGCGTGGCTACGACGCCCTCCCCGATGTCGTCCTCCCCTTCCGCCCCGGGACCGTCCCCGACCATCCGTTGCACGTGGCGGGGCAGCGCGTGCGTGACGCGCTGGTCGGGATGGGGCTCTTCGAGGTGCGTCCCCTTCCGTTCGTGGCGGGGAACGACGACACGCACGCCCGTGTCGAGAATCCGCTGGCTGAAGACGAACCGCACTTGCGCCTGTCGATCCTCGAGACGCTGGCCCGCCGTGCCGAGTACAACCTGAGCCGCATGCAGGGCAATGTGCGACTCTTCGAGGTGGGGTCGGTCTTTGCCCCGCGCCCCGGGCAGCTCCCGGTCGAGAAGGTGCGGGTCGGCCTCCTCGTGATGGGGGCGCGGCGCCCGGCGCACTTCACCGACACCTCCAAGGAGCTGTTCGACGCCTGGGATGCGAAGGCGCTGGGCGAGCGCGTGGCCGAGCTGGCGTACCCGGGGATGCGGATCTCCTTGGAGGCGGGCGACGGGGCCCCGGTGTTGTGGCGCATCTCGGCGAACGGGGGCGAGGTGGGGACGATCGAAAAAATCGCCCTCGACAAGCCAGTCTGGGCCAGTGACGCCTTCGGTGTGGAGATCACCCTGGGTCGCCTCCCGAGCGCTGCGGTCGCGGCCCCGGGGAGCCATGATTACAGCGCCGGCGTCGCCGGCCGCGCCCCGGCCAAGGGGCACGTCACGTATCGCCCCCTTCCCACCACGCCGCCGGCCGAGTTCGACCTCGCCCTCCTCGTGCCGGATGGGGTGAGCGCGGCGCAGGTCGAACAGCTCCTGCGCAAGAGCGGGGGGGAGCTGCTCGAGCGAGTGGAGCTATTTGACGAGTTCCGTGGCGCCGGGGTCCAAGAGGGGCACCGCAGCGTGGCGTGGCGATTGACGTTCCGTGATGCCACGCGCACACTTCGCGACAAGGAAGTCGATGGCCGTCGCCAGAAGATCCTGCGCACCCTTGAGACCGAGCTCGGTGTCCGTGCACGAAGCGCCTGAATCGCCCGCGTTCCGCCAGCTGGAACAGCTGGTTCACCACTTGGGTGAAGAGCAGGCCGGGTTCCGTCGCCGCGCACTGGCGGCGGAGGCGCGCGTGCGTGTGCTGGAGACGGCGATGCAGCAAGGGGGTGACTCGGCGAGTCTGGAGCGACTCAGGGTCCTCGAGGACGAGAACGCCGACCTGCGCGCCCGCGTGGTCTACGCCACCGAGCGCACGCGGCAGCTCTTGGCACGCGTCCACTTCCTGCGCCAGCAGCAGGGGCGGGCCATCCCAGGGGCCACATCGGGGGGGACGCGCGGATGAGCGACAAGCGGCACCTGGTGAAGGTCATGATTGTCGGGGAGGAATACGCCATCCGTTCCGACGCCTCGCCCGAACACACGCGCGCGGTCGCGACCTACGTCGACCAGTCAATCAAGCGCGTCCTCAACTCGTCGATGGTGGTGGAGAACCACAAGGCGGCGATCCTCGCGGCGCTGCAGATCACCGATGAACTCTTCCGCGCCCGCGCGTCGGCTGAGTCGATGGACGAGGCGATGGATGCGTTGTCGGGCGAGATTCGCCGATGGCTCCCGCCCGCCAAGCGGGGGGATTCGGGGGAAGTCCAGGCGATCTGAGGGGAATCACGCCCCACCCACTCGGCTAATTGCCAAGTGCGCGCCCGGCACGTACCTTGACTTTGATTAACCCGCTGAGGCGTAGGTCGAAGCTCCTGCACGACTTAGCGCCTCCCATCCCATGCCCTACGTCGGCGTCGGATCGGAGGCCCGGCGTGATGAGCTCCATGCGCGGTCGGCTGTGGTTTTCCCTCGACCTCGCGGCATTGCCGCGGTGGAGCATATATCAACATGAATTCGACGATTCTCGTCGCTGCGCTTGGCGTGCTGTGCATAATCGCCTCCGCAGCGTTTTTTGTTCTCGGGCGCCGCACGGGACGCAGCGAGGAGATCGAAGCGCAGAAGCAGGCCAAGTCCACCGCCGAAGAGCTCTCCAAGCGCATCGTCGGTGATGCCGAACGCGAAGCCGAGTCGACACGGAAGAGCGCGGTGTTGGCCGGCAAGGAAGAGCTGATCAAGCTCCGCGAAGCCTGGGAGGTCGAGGCTCGCCATCGTCGTGAGGAGGTCGAGCGCGAGGAACGCCGCGTCGACGATCGCGAGGCCCAGCTGGAAAAGAAGGCTGACGTCATCGACCAGCGCGACCGCGAACTCGGGCGGCGAGCCAGCGACCTGGGACGCAAGGAAAAGGCGATCGCCGAGCGCGAGCTGGAACTGGACAAGCTCGTCGCTGACGAGCGGCGGCGGCTGGAGTCGCTCGCGGGGATGTCGGCGTCGGAGGCCAAGACGGAGCTGATCGCGCGTCTCGAACGCGAGGCCGAGGCCGATGCGGCCAACCGGATCCGCGAGATTCGCGAGACCGCGCGGAAGAACGCCGAGCGCGAGGCCAAGAAGATTGTCGCCCTCGCGGTGCAGCGGATCGCCTCGGAGCACACGAGCGAGATCTCGGTGTCGTCGGTCGCCCTGCCGAACGATGAGATGAAGGGGCGCATCATCGGGCGCGAGGGGCGGAACATCCGGGCCTTCGAGTTGGCGACCGGTGTGGACGTCGTCATCGACGACACGCCGGACACCGTGGTCGTCTCCTGCTTCGACCCGATCCGCCGGGAAGTCGCGCGCCTCTCCCTCGAGAAGTTGGTCACCGACGGGCGCATCCATCCGGGCCGGATCGAGGAAGTGGTGGCCAAGTCGCGCAAGGAAGTGGAGCAGCAGATCGTCGAGCTGGGTGAGCAGGCGGCGTATGAGACGGGGACGCACGGGCTGCACCCCGAGATCATCAAGCTCATCGGGCGCATGAAATGGCGCACGAGCTACGGCCAGAATATTCTCGACCATTCCAAGGAAGTGGCGCATCTCGCCGGCATCATGGCCGCGGAGCTCGGGCTCGATGTGGCGATGGCCAAGCGCGGGGCGCTGTTGCACGACATCGGCAAGGTGCTCACCCATGAGCACGAGGGGACGCACGTCCAGCTTGGCGTCGAGGTCGCGACGAAGTACGGCGAGGATCCCCTGGTGATCAACGCGATTGCCGCGCACCACGACGACGTGCCGCACGAGAGCGAGATCTCCGTGCTGGTGCAGGCCGCCGATGCGATCTCGGGGTCGCGCCCCGGTGCCCGGCGCGAGGCGTTCGAGACGTACGTCAAGCGTCTCGAGGGGCTGGAGAAGATCGCGTCGAGCTACAAGGGGGTCGACAAGGTCTTCGCCATCCAGGCGGGACGCGAGCTTCGGGTGATCGTGACCCCGGATGGCGTGGATGACGCGCGCATGACGGCGCTTGCCGATGAAGTGGCGCGCCGCATCGAGGCGGAACTGCAATATCCCGGGCAGATCAAGGTCGTCATCATTCGCGAAACGAGGGCGGTGGATGTCGCACGATAGCACGATGCAGTCGGGGCAGCGCATCGATGGCGTGGCGGTTGCGCGCGCAGTGCGCGACGACGTGGCGCGCGAGGTCGCGGCGCTCAAGGCGAAGGGGATCACCCCGGGACTGACGGTGGTGATCGTGGGCGAGGACCCGGCGAGCCAGTCCTATGTGAAATCGAAGGAGAAGGCGAGCGTCGAGGCCGGGATGAAGGGGGAGACGATCCGCCTGTCGGAAGAGACGCCGCAGGCGGAACTCGAGGCGCTGATCGACCGCCTCAACGCCGACCCGACGGTGCACGGGATCCTCGTGCAGAGCCCACTCCCGAAGCACATGGACGCCAACACCGTCGTGCGCCGCATCGCGCCTAACAAGGACGTGGATGGCTTCCACCCGGTGAACGTGGGGAAGCTCCTGATTGGCGAGAAGGACGGCTTCGCGCCGTGCACGCCGGCCGGGGTGCAGGAACTCCTCGTCCGCTACGGCATCTCGACGACCGGCAAGGATGTCGTGATCGTCGGGCGCAGCAACATCGTCGGGAAGCCGATGGCATCGCTCCTCATGCAGCAGGGGGCGGGGGGCGACTGCACGGTGACGGTATGCCACTCGCGCACCCGCGACCTCGCCGCGCACACACGTCGCGCCGACATCGTCATCGCCGCGTTAGGGCGCCCGGAGTCCATCACGGGCGACATGATCCGTCCCGGCGCGGTGGTCATCGATGTCGGGATCTCGCGGGTCGACGACCCGACCGACAAGCGGGGGTATCGCCTCGTGGGCGATGTGCACTACGAGAGCGCCGCAAAGGTGGCCTCGCACATCACGCCGGTTCCGGGTGGGGTTGGGCCGATGACGATCGCCATGCTCCTCAAGAACACGGTGCGGGCAGCGCGCCAGGCCGGGGCGTGACACCGGCGCGGCGTTCGCGGGGGGCCGCGACGCCTCCCCGCGAGGCGCCGGACCTGTTCGCGCTGGGGGACGCCGGCGCCGGCGAGGGCGTGACCGGGGCGCCTTCGTCTCGCGACGGCGGTGCCCTGGACGCCGCGTTCGGCGCTGCCGACGAGCGCGGATTTCCGGTTGCGCCTGGCGAGAGCCCGGCGGCGGCGATCTCGGTCGCCACGCTCACGCGCACCGTCAAGGATGTCCTCGAGGGGGCCTTCCCCCCGCTCTGGGTGCGGGGGGAGGTCACGGACTTCAAGCAGCACCGCAACGGGCACTGGTACTTCACCCTGCGCGACCAGGAGGCCTCGCTGAGCTGCGTGGTCTGGTCGCGCGACACGCGCCGCATTCCCGCTCCCCCCGACGAGGGCATGACGGTGGTCGCGTACGGTCAGGTGACGCTCTATCCCGCCCGGGGGAGCTTGCAGCTGGCCGTCAAGTCGATGGACGCGGTGGGCGACGGGCTGTGGCGGAAGGCGTTCGAACTGTCGCGCGCGCGCCTGGAGCGCGACGGGCTCCTGGACCCGGCACGCAAGCGGGCGCTCCCCTTCTTCCCGCGGCGCATCGCCGTCATCACCAGCTCCGGCGGTGCGGTGCTGCACGACATCGTCTCGGTGACGCGACGGCGCAATCCCCTGGTGGAGTTGGTGCTGATCCCGGCTGCGGTGCAGGGGGAGGGGGCGCCGGCCTCGTTATGCGCGGCGCTCGACCGGCTGGCCGCGTGGGGGGGAGCCGACGTGGCGATCATCGGGCGCGGCGGCGGCTCGCGCGAGGACCTGTGGGCGTTCAACGACGAGCAGGTGGCCCGCAAGGTGGCGGCGTGCCCGGTGCCGATCATTTCGGCGGTGGGACACGAGGTGGACGTGAGCCTCTGCGACCTGGTGGCCGACTGGCGGGCGCCGACCCCGTCGGCGGCGGCCGAGCGCGCGGTCCCCGTGCTCGCCGACCTGCGCCACGAGGTGGGGGCCCTCGCCCGACAGCTGCAAGGGGCGGCGGCCGGGCGCGTGCGCGACGCGCGCCGGCGGCTCGAGCAGGCGTCGCGCCATGGGGCCCAGGTGGCGCGGCGCCTCGTCGAGCACCGGCGGCTCACCCTCGAGCGCGTGGCCGGGCAGCTGCACGCCCTCTCGCCGCTGGCGACGATGACACGCGGCTACGTGGTGGCGACCACGCCCGAGGGACGGCTCCTGACCTCCGCCCAGGTGCTGGCGCCGGGTGACGGGATGCACGTCCGCTTTCGCGATGGCACGGTGGAGACGCGCGTCGAGCGCGTGACGCGGCACGACGACCCGAGCATGGAGCAGGAGTGATGGCGACGTTCGAGCAGGTCCTGGCACGCCTCGAGGAGATTGTCGAGGAGATGAGCGGTAACGAGGTTCCGCTCGACCGCGCGCTCGCCCTCTTCGAAGAGGGGATCGGGCACCTCCGGACGGCGACCGCCGAGCTGGGGCGGGCCGAGGCTGCCGTGAAGGTGCTCACCGAACGGGCCGATGGCGTGCTGGAGGCGGCGGCGCTTGGCGAGTGAGGCGCAGCGGGCGCTGGCGGACCAGCGCTCGGCGATCGATGCCGCCCTTGCGCGGCTGTGTGACGAGACGGGCGCCGTGATGGCGCCGCGCATCGCCGAGGCGGTGCGCTATTCGTTGTTAGGGGAGGGGAAGCGCCTGCGCGGCTTCCTCGTGCTGCATGCGTACCGCGCCTGCGGCGGGCGCGGTGATGCGGCGCCGTTGGCCGCGGCGGTCGAGGTCGTCCACGCCTATTCGCTCGTGCACGACGACCTGCCGTGCATGGACGACGACGACATGCGCCGCGGACGCCCCACCTTGCACCGTGCCTTTGACGTCGACATCGCCACCACGGCGGGGCTGGCGATGGTCCCCATGGCCGCACAGGGGGCCTTTCGCGCCGCGCGCGCCCTGGGCCTCGACCCCGCCGGCGCGGCGGCCGTCGTGCAGGTGCTGATGCGCGCCTCCGGGGCCGGTGGAATGATCGGCGGGCAGTTGCTCGACCTCTCGGCAGAAGGGCGCGCCCTCGGGCTCGCGGAACTCGAGCAGGTCCACCGGGGAAAGACGGGGGCGCTCATCGAGGCGTCGGTGCGTGTCGGCGCGATGGCTGCGCGCGCGGACGCGGCGCGTGTCGAGGCGCTCGGTCGCTATGGCGCGTCGATCGGGCTCGCCTTCCAGATTGCTGACGACGTGCTCGACGTGACCGCCACCACCGACGAGCTGGGAAAGACGGCCGGACGCGACCTCGCGCTGCAGAAGAGCACCTATCCGGCGTTGCTGGGAGTCGATGGCGCGCGCGCGCGCGCGTCCGCGCTGGTGGCCGAGGGGCTCGCCGCGCTGCAGGCGGCGGGGATCGTCTCCGAGGCGCTCGCGGCGTTGGCACGGTATGCCATCGACCGTCGTTCATGAGGGGGGAGAGCTTCCCCATCTGCTGGAATCTGCGCACCTTCCGATCATGTCAATCCTGGAACATCTCGACTCTCCCGCCGACCTCCGCCGCCTGACGCGCGATGAACTGCGCGCGCTAGCCGACGAGATGCGCGCACGCCTGATCGACGTCTGCTCGCGGACCGGCGGGCACATCGGGGCGGGACTCGGGGTGGTAGAACTCTCGATCGCGCTGCACTACGTCTTCGAGACGCCGCGCGACCAGCTGGTGTGGGACGTCGGGCACCAGGGGTATCCGCACAAGCTCCTCACCGGGCGCAACGACCGGATGGAGACACTCCGGCAGGAGGGAGGGCTTTCCGGCTTCCTCAAGCGGAGCGAGAGTCCGTACGACACCTTCGGGGCCGGACACGCCGCCACCTCGATCTCCGCGGCGTTGGGCATTGCCGCTGGGCGCGACATCCAGGGCGACGACTACAAGGTGGTGGCGATCATCGGCGACGGCTCGCTCACCAGCGGGCTGGCGTACGAGGGGCTGAACAACGCCGGGCACTCCGACCGCGACGTGGTGGTCGTGCTCAACGACAACGAGATGTCGATCGCCCCCAACGTCGGGGCCATGTCGCGCTACCTCACGCAGGTGCAACGCAACCCGCTGTACAACCGGGTGCGTGACAAGATCGGCGGCTTCGTGGAATCGCACGAGGCGCTCAATACCCTGGTGCGGAAGTGGGAGGAGAGCGTCAAGTCGTTCCTCACTCCCGGCGTCCTCTTCGAGGAGCTGGGCTTTCGGTATTTCGGTCCCATCGATGGGCATGATCTCGATGCCCTCATCGACACGTTTGAGGTGGTGCGCGCGCGCGGCGGACCACGCCTGGTCCACGTCATCACGCAGAAGGGGAAGGGGTTCCCGGCTGGGGAGCACGTGGAGAAGTGGCACGCCCTTCCGCCGGGGCACGACCCGGCGACCGGGAAGCAGCGCATGGCCTCCACGGCGAATCCGGCCTACACCGCGGTGTTCGGGAAGGGGCTCGGCGAACTGATGGCCGAGCGCCCCGACGTGGTGGCGATCACCGCGGCCATGCCGAGCGGGACGGGGACGGCGGTCGTCGCCAAGGCGCACCCGTCTCGCTTCTTCGACGTGGGGATCGCCGAGGGGCACGCGGTGACCTTCGCCGCGGGAATGGCGACGCGCGGGCTCAAGCCGGTCGCGGCGATCTACTCCACCTTTCTGCAGCGGGCCTACGACAACCTCATTCATGACGTGGCGCTGCAGTCGCTCCCCGTGGTCTTCTGCATGGATCGCGCGGGGTTGGTCGGCGAGGATGGCGAGACGCACATGGGGTTGTACGACATCGCCTACATGCTCGCCGTCCCCAACATGACCGTCACCGCCCCGAAGGACGGGACCGAGATGCTGGCGCTGCTCCGCGCCGGCGTGTCCCACGACACGGGGCCGTTCTGCCTCCGGTATCCGCGCGATGCGGCCCCCGACCTCGTGCCGCCCATCCGCACGATTGCGGCGACGCCGCACGCCACGTGGGAGGTGCTCCGGCGCGGGAGCGACGGGATCGCCATCCTCGGCGTGGGAACGATGGTCAACCACGCGCTCGCCGCCGCCGAATCGTTAGGCGCGGACGGGCTCGACGTGACGGTGGTGAACTGCCGCTACCTCAAGCCGCACGACGAATCCACGCTTGCCGAGCTGCTCGCCAGCCACAAGACGCTCCTCGTGGTGGAGGAGGGGACGGTGGTCAACGGCTTCGGCGCCTACCTGGCGGCGATCGTCGAGCGACAGGAGCCGGCGGTGCGGGTGATCGCCCACGGCGTCCCCGACCAGATCATCGTGGCGGCATCGCGGGCGCGACAGTTGGCGCACTGCGGACTCGACGCCGCGGGGATCGCGTCGCGGGTGCGGGCGCTGCACGAGAGCGAGGCGCTCGCCGGGTGATGCGACTCGGCGTCGTCGGGCACCGCGGGTACGACGACCTCCCCCCGCTCATCGAGACCCTGCGCCGGCTGTCACCGTCGCTGGGGATTTCGCTCGTCCTCGAGCCCGCCCTCGCCGAGTTCGCCCCCGACCTCCCCACCTTCGACGACCCGGGGAGCGTCGATGCCCTCCTCACGTTAGGCGGCGACGGCACACTCCTCCGCGCGGCCCGGCTCCTGGCCGGGCGCCAGGTCCCGATCCTCGGGGTGAACGTCGGGCGGCTCGGATTCCTGACCGCCTGCAATCGCGAGAACCTGGAGGACGCGCTGCGCCGCTTCATGGCCGGCGACTACGTCTCCGATGCCCGCATGGCGCTCGAGGTCTCCGTCACCAACGACGGGGAGCAGCCGACGACGTGGTACGCGCTCAACGACGTCGTCCTGCGGCAGGGAGGAAAGGCCCGCGTCGTGCGACTGCACGTCGAGGTCAATGGCGAGGAGATCGCGTCGTTCGCGGCCGATGGCGTCGTCATCGCCACCCCCACCGGGTCGACGGCGTATTCGCTGTCGGCGGGGGGGCCGGTGGTGGATCCGGCGCTCGAGTCGATCATCCTCGCACCGATCTCCGCGCACTCGCTCTCCATCCGCCCGCTCCTCCTCCCTCCCACGGCGGAGGTCGTCGTGCGCGTTGAGGATGATGACAGCGATCAATTGGTAACGATCGACGGACAGGTCGGGAGTACCTTCGGGAGTCGGCAGCGGCTCACCGTGCGGCGCGCGGGGCGCGTCGTTCTCCTCGTCCGGTTCCCGGAGATGACCTTCTTCTGGCGCATGCGCCGCAAGCTGGGCTGGAGCGCGCCCGGGGGCGATACTCGTTAGGGCCATGCTCACCGAGCTTCGCATCCGCAACGTCGCGATCCTCGAATCGGTCGCCCTCCCCCTGCGCCCCGGCTTCAACGTCCTCTCCGGCGAGACGGGGGCAGGGAAGTCGATCATCGTCGAGGCACTCGGCCTCCTCCTCGGTGAGCGGGGGAGCGCCGACCTCGTGCGGGTCGGGGCCGACAAGGCGAGCGTCGAGGGAGTCTTCGACGCCTCGTCGCGCGCCGACGTCCTGCGGTCGCTGGACGAGCGTGGCGTCGAGGTCGAGGATGGGCTCGTCGTCCTCCGCCGCGAGATCGCCAGCGGCGGGCGCAGTCGTGCCTGGATCAACGGCACCACGGTCACCACCGGCGTCCTCGCCGAGATCGGGCGTGCCCTGGTCAACATTCACGGCCAGCACGAATCGCAGACCCTCCTCAACCCCGACGTGCAGCGCGCCGTGCTCGACGCCTTCGGCGGCGCCACCGCCCAGGCCGCGCGGGTGGCCCAGGCGTTCGATGCCGTGGCCGACGTCCGCGGACAGGTCGCCTCGCTCGCCACGCGACGAGCGGCCGCCGAGAAGCGCGCCGACTACCTCCGCCACGTCGTGAAGGAGCTGGACGAGGCGAAGCTCGTCATCGGCGAAGAGGCCCGACTCGAGGAGGAGGTGCGCCGCCTGTCGCACGTGGCCGAGTTGCGCGTGCACGCCGCGCACCTGCGCGAGGCCGTCGACGGCGACGAGGAGTCGGCGCTCCGCTTGCTGGGGACGGCCCAGCGCGCGTTAGGCGCGGCGGCCCGCCTCGATCCGGCGCTCGCCCGGCTGCAGGAGATGCTCGATGCCGCCTTCGTGCAGCTGGAAGAGCTGGCGCGCGAAGTGGGCGACTACGATGCGCAACTCGACACCGATCCCGGGCGTCTCGTGGAGCTGGAGCGCCGGCGCGACGTGGTCTTCCGCCTCACGCGCAAATACGGCGGGAGCGTGGAGTCGGCGCTCGAGACGCTGCGCGAGGCGCGCGCGGAACTCGACCTCGTCGACACGGCCGGGCTCGACCTCGGCGTGCTGGCGCAGCGCGAGGTGCAGCTCGCGGCGACCCTCGCGCGCGAGGCGCAGGCGCTCAGCCAGTCGCGGGCCACCGCGGCCCGGGCGCTCGAACGCGCGGTCGACGCGGTCTTCCCCGATCTCGGTCTTGCCGACGGGCGCTTGACGGTTGCCCTCTCGCCGCGCGCCGAGGTGGGGCGGAGCGGGGGAGAAGAGGTCGAGTATCGCGTCGCCCTCAACGTCGGGCTCGAGGCGCGGGCCCTGGCCCGCGTTGCGTCTGGCGGAGAACTCGCCCGGGTCATGCTGGCGCTCAAGACGATCCTCGCCCGGCTCGACGGCGTCCCGACGCTCGTCTTCGACGAGGTCGACGCCGGCATCGGCGGACGGGTGGGACTGTGCGTGGGCGACACCATGCGACGCGTCGCCGAGTCGCACCAGGTGTTGGCGATCACGCACCTGCCGCAGATCGCCGCCCGCGCGCACCACCACATCGTGGTGAGCAAGGGGGCCAAGGGCGGGGTGACCACCGCTGACCTGCGCGTGGTGGATGGCGAGGCGCGGGTGATGGAGATCGCCCGCATGCTGGGCGGCGATCCCGAGAGCGACGCCAGTCGAGCCCACGCCCGCGAGTTGCTCGAAAGTGCGGCCACCGCCGCCGCCCCCCCCGCTCCCCGGGAGCCGAAGGGGCGGGCCCGCCCGCGCAAGCCCGCCTAACGCGAACCGCTCCGCGGCCGCAACGGGCGCGATTCTGCCGACCCGAACAGGCGCGAGTAGAGCCGGACCCCAAGGGCCTGCGTGAAGCTCTTCGTCACGTTCCCCGTCCCGCTCATCGATTGACCGACCATGAAGCTCACCTCCAGCGGAAGCGTCGAGCGCCCGCGATAGTAGGCGGCCATCGTCGAGTAGGTGAAGCCGGCCACCAGGCGCTGCTCGGTGCGCGCCGTCCCGGCATTGAGCGCCGACGCGTCGAGGGTGATCGCTTCCCCCTCGAGGTTGGTCGCCGGAAAGCTCCCGCTGTAGGAGTCCTCTCCCTTGTGGTAGTAGCTGTAGGTGGCGCTGACCATGAGGGCGTCGGTGATCGTGGCCCGCGGCGAAAACTCGGCGACGAAATAATCGCCGAGGTCGCGCGCCACGAACTGCCGCCGGTACAGCGGGGCGAACGGGTCGTTGGGCGAGTCGGTGATGCGGAGGAACTGCTCGTCGGCCTGCTGCACGCCGTACCGACCCACGAGCGACGCCCAGAAGCGGCGCCCGACCAGGACGTCCGCGAAGACCCGCCCCTCGACGTCGTCCTGTCCGTCGCCGGTGCCGATGTCGGCGAAGTCGTCCGGCGACTGCACCTGGCCCGTACCCTTGCGGTACACGCCGCCGACGGCGAGGCGGAGTTTCACCCCGCGGTAGTCGACGCGCTGCGGTGGTCGCCCCCCCAGCCCGTCGTAGAGGAGGATCTTGGCCCCGAATTCGACGTCACCGATGTGGGAGCGCTCCACGGTCTCCAGCGGGACGGCGCCGATCCCGAACGCGGAATCGGAGACGATCGTGTTGAGATCCGCGAGCCCCATGAGCGGCGCCCCGATCGGGCGTGCGTCGACCCAACTGGCGCGCCCGGACGGCGCGCCGAGGAATCCGGCGAAGTCCGTAGCCAGGGCGGTAAGGCGGCTGAGCACGTCGTTTTGCAGCGTCGACCCTTCGACGGGGGCGAACCGCGCCCCTTCTCCCGCGCGCGTGCCGTAGACGGTCCCGATCGCCGCGGCCACCGCGGCGCCATTGGTCGCCAGCTGCGTGGCCCTCGCGCGGTCGGCATTGATGGCCGCGCACTCCGGGGTGGTGCTCCCGGTGCAGCTGGCGAGCTGCCCCTGCAGGCGGGTCACCGCCTCGGTGAGCTGCGTGAAGACGGCGAGGTTCTGCACGCGCGCCCCCGCCATCGTCAGCGCCGGATTGATCCCGATCGTCCCCTCGTTGCGCCCCGGATTCGGGATGAGCGAGACCTCGTTGCGCGTCTTCACGTAGGGGACCATGACGCCGAGCAGGATGCGACGCGTGAGCCCGTACTCCAGGGAGATCGGCGTGGTGACCGACGACGCGTCGAAGTCGACGCGCAGTCGGCCGAGTGAACTCCCAATGGCGGACTTCCCCGTCATCGTCTGCAGCGCCGCGGAGAGCGGCCGCAGCGGCTCGAACCGCGACGGGCCCAGCGAGTCGACGTCGTAATCGACGCCGAGCCGTTCCGTGGTTCCCTCGCTCGTACCGTTCAACCCGTTGCCGAAGCGCTGGTTGGCGCGCCCCCAGGTTGGTTGCACGCCGATCCGGAGAACGCCGCGCGGGAGGACGGTGGCGTCGTCCGACGGACCGAGCACGCGCTGCGCCCCGGCCACTCCGGGGAGGAGGGCAAGGGCTGCCACGAACCATGCGGGAGCACTCGCGCGCAAGCCGCGTCGTTTGAGCTGTAGGGTCAACACGGTAAGTTGAGGCGTCTGGACCATGCGGTCCCCGCCCTGCGCGCCATGACGGCGATTGGGCGAAAGTCCCGCGTCATCGAAAGTAATTGAGCCGTGAACGCTTCGCCGATTCCTCCCATCCCCTGGCAACTCACCGGCAACCATTGGATCGCGCTACCATGCATCCATCCTGTTGACGGGTCCCTGCACGCCGTCGGCACCCTGCATCGGGGGGCCCGCGCTGCAGTGGAATTCGCTGGCGGGGTCGATTTCGCCGGGGGGCGGGAGCCCGCACTGGCGCGCCCGGTCCTCGCCATCGACGGCGTCGTCGTGGAGTGGTCTGATACCACGCTGGCGTGGGAGCGTGCCTTCGGCTGGCTTCCGACCTTTACCGCAACCATCGGGTCGCTGGTGGTGCGGGCGACGATCTTTGCGCCCTACGGACGCGACGCCGATACGGCGGGGGCGGTGTACGCCTTCGCCTTCGAGAACCGGGCCCAGCACGATGTGCGCGTCACGGTCGGGTTGGAGGGGACGCTGGGGCACCGCCAGCTGCGCGTGAAGACCGCGCGCCCCTTCGTCGACGCCCATGCCGTTAGGCGGGGGGCCACCGAGGCGGTGATCCTCGCCG
>DAIESF010000008.1 GCA_027346425.1 Gemmatimonadota bacterium
CGCCGCCGAATCGCTACTGGCCGCGCCATCCGCGGCGCGCGAGCTGTCGCCCCGGATCCGCGTCACGCACCTCAAGCTCTTCGCCGACGGGGCGCTGGGGAGCCGCGGTGCCGCGCTCACGCACCCGTATGCCGATGACGCGGCAACGCGGGGCGTGCCACGCATGACCACGGCGGAGATTGCCGTGCTCGCCGGTGCCGCCCTCGATGCCGGGCTGGGTGTGGCGACGCACGCCATCGGAGACGAAGCGGTGAAGCGTACGCTCGATGCCTACGAGCAGCTGCTGCGGACCCGGCCCCACGTTGCATCTGGCCGCTTGCGCATCGAGCATTTTTCCTACGCGCGCGAGGAGGATTTCGCGCGGGCGGTGCGGCTCGGCGTCCTGCTCTCGATCCAGGAGAACTTCAACTCGGCGATGAGCGACGATCCCCCCTTCGGCGCGCAGCGCGTCGGGGCGGAAAATGAGCGACGCGTGTATGCCTGGAGCCGATTACGGAAGCTTGGGGCGAAGCTGGCGGAAGGGTCGGACTATTTCACGCGCCCGGGAAACGCGTTCGATGGCGTACGGGCGGCCATGGAGCGGCGTTACGCGGTGGGAGAGGGGATGGATGAACGCGACAAGCGACGCGTTGCGTACGAGCTGAACAGCACATGGTGGGGAGTGGCTGACGCACCCGAGCCGTGGGATCCACCGGTCGGGCGCGTGGCGGAACTCGTGGTTCTCAGCGGAAACCCCATCAACACCGCCGCGTCCGACCTGGCGACGCTGACGGTGGTGGCGACGGTGACCGGAGAGCGTGTCGTGTCGGGGCGCCCCGCCGCGGACCACATGGACGGGTCGTTACGTGAGGTTCCCTAGGTCTCGTACGGCACGACGAGCTCGTGGCGCGTTCATCCGGCGCGCGCGAGTCCGGCGAGGTGCTCCACCGCAACACGCGCGAGTCGTCATATGCCCATCGCTGTCCTGTACGACATCCATGCCAACCCTGATGCGCTTGCCGCCGCCCTCGCCGAGGCCCGCGCGATTGGGGTCGACCGCCTGGTCTTCGGCGGCGACGTGCTTCCCGGTCCACTCCCGATCGAGACGCTCGACCTCGTCGCCTCGCTCGATGTACCCGCCGACTTCATCATGGGAAACGGAGAGTCGGCAATCCTCTCCCACCTCTCCGGACGCGGCCTAACACACGTTCTGCCTCGCGCGCGCGAGGGGATCGAGTGGACGGCTGCCCAGCTGCGCCCGGGCGATCGAGCGCGCCTTGCCGGGTGGCCCGCCACACTTCGCCTAACGATTCCCGCCCTGGGCGAGGTGCTGTTCTGTCACGCCACGCCACGCAACGACACGGACATCTTCACGCGACATACACCCGATGCCCGCCTGCGTCCGGTCTTCGAGCCGGAAGGGGCATCGTTGGTGGTGTGCGGCCACACCCACATGCAATTCGATCGTACTATCGGTGCCACGCGCGTGGTGAACGCAGGGAGCGTCGGAATGCCGTTTGGTGCGCCGGGCGCCTATTGGCTCCTCCTGTCGGACACGGTCGAGTTGCGGCAGACGTCGTACGCCCTCGATCAGGCCGCAGCACGCATTCGCGGGAGCTGATACCCGCAGGCGGAGGAATTCGCCGAGCGCAACGTGCTGCATCCCGCGTCGGAGGAGGCGATGCTGGCACTGCTGGCGCAGCACGAACTGCGGTAGCCGGCAGCGCGTGTGCCTGCTGCTCGCGCTTGATGGTCGCGCCTAGCGCGACGAACCCGACTCGGCGCCGTCGTTGCGCGCCCAGGTGACCACGTGCTGGCCGACGCGCTCGCCGAGCGCTTCGCCGTCTTCCACGTCGAAGCGATAGTGCACCCCTCCCCAAACCCGCGACAGCGACGCCTCGAGCGCGAGTGCCTTGAAGCGGCCCCTTTCGAGGGGGTAGAGATACCCCAGCACCTCGGCGGCCGCCGCGGAAATGGTGGAGTGTCCTGACGGGTACGACGGGAAAGGCGGGGTGGAGAATGCCGTTTTGAGCGTGGGATCAGCGGTGATGGGACGGGCGAGCCACCAGGCGAACTTGCTATCCCAGCAGGCAATGAAGGCGTCGTACATGGCGACGGATACGAGCGCCTGCGCCCGGATGGCCGCAAGCGGCGTGAGATGGTACTTCGTCACTACCTGCAGCGAGTATTCCTCCCAGGCGGTCGATGGGGCATCGGTGGCCCACTTGCGCGCCGCATCGGCCTGCTCGATCGTGCGCTTCCCAGCGCTGAGTGTCCGAAGCTCGCTCAACGACGCGATGAAGCGTGGCGCGCTGCGAGTCGGCGGGGCGGGGAGACGATAGGTGTCGCCTCGCGGCAGCACCCAGGTCTTCCATCCTCCAGCAGTGGCGTCGAACGGAACCTGCACGCGCCGAGGCGGGGTGGGTTGCCACATCAGGTCGCCGGACGGGAAGAGTCCCGTCCACAACGCCGACGATCCATCGACTTGCGCCCGCAGGGCGGCCAGTCGCCCCACGTGCGCACCGATCGCGCGCGCCGCGGCGATGTCGCCCATGTATGCGGCTCCCGCGTCGTAGCGGGCGCGCTCCACCTCGCGTTGCATCGCCAGCCACTCCACGGAGTCCGCCGCTGGGAGGACGATTCGCAGCACCTCCACCGCGGCGGCCGCTGCCGCCACGTGTCCGTCGGGATATCCCGGGACGCGCGCTTCCTGCGCCAAGTTGGCGATGGCAGCATGCGCCATCCAGGGCTGTGGGCGTTGCACGCGATACTTGATCTCCCACGTCGCGCGCAGCGCGTCGTACATCGCGGTGTGCAGCACCGCCATGACCCGTGCCGCGCGTACCGGCGTCGCGATTCGGATGTCAGGAAGGAGCGGCCAGTAGAATCCGAGGCGGTCGAGGGTGTACCGCGTCCACGGCAACGACGGGAGGCCGCTCCAACGAGCAATTGCAGCTCTGTCTGATGCGGAGAGTGCGTGCTGGCGCGTCACCATCGCATCGACCTCGGCCGCGGTGACGGTGGTCGCGGGCGGAAGGACGGACATGTCGAGCGACGACATGGGGGCAACCCATGCCCGCCACGACTCCGCCTCGGCGTCGCGAGCCAGGGGATCCATCGGTTCCCTGGCACAGGCGGCAAGGAGCAGCGACATCGCCGCGACAACAGCGCGAATGCGCATGGATCGGTCAGCGCACCTGTGCCACGCCCTGGGGCATGCGTGACGGATGGTAAGTGATGGTCCGCGGAATGCCGGGGGCGCCGTCGCCGAAGGCATCCTGGTACGGGCGAATCGCGAACGGGCGTTCGGTGGTCATCGGCTCGCCCTTGTTCCACATGGGCTCGATGGTGATCACGTGCGTCCATCGCGAGCTTCCGTCAGGCCGCTTCTCGCGAAGGTCGAGCGGAAGCGCGAGCCCTGTGGGGAAAGGGAGCGCGTGGATGTTGTCGATCCAATCGTCGCCGGGAAACTCTTCTTCGCCCAGCCGATATGCTGCCACGCCGGAGAAGGGGCCCCATCCAGTGTCATCGCGTGTGTTCACGACGCCCATCTGATCGGGGAGGAACTTGCCGTAGGACAGCCAGATCGCCTGCGGTGCGCCGATGTCCCGGACCATCCATCCCTCGTACGTCCAGCCTTCGCGAAGCGGTGTCAGGCGGACCCACATGTCGCGCTGCTCCGTCTCGCGCGGCGTCATGTTGAACAGCCAGATCCCCGACTCCTCGTGCGAGGGATAACCGTAGAGGCCATTGTCGCTGGGCGAGAACATCGTGAATTGTCCCGGGCGTTCGCGCATGGCGGCACTCCCGATCGTCAGGGCGCCGACCACGTCGAGCGTCGCCTGAGCGCCGGAGAAGACGCCGGTGAGGATGCGCTGCGACGACGGGAGGGGATCGGAATCGTTGGGCGGTTCGACCGTGACGTCCACCCGCTCGAACGCCCCGGCGGGGACGGCCTGCGAAATGGTGGTGCCGTTCCCACCCTGGAACGCCGTCAGCTGCACAGCCGGTCCGCCCTTTGGTACCACCCACAGGACGTACCGGCCGTCGACCGCGGGATCGAGTGTCCCGAGGACAGGAAACGATGCGGTCAGTGTTCGCGTGCTCGACGGCGGTGTGACCGCGCCGCCGCTGCCATCGGTGCCGCCGCAGGCTGCCAGCAGCACCGACAGGGCAAGCACCAGGATGCCCGTGCGACTGGACATCCTGGTGTTTCGTGCTTCAACCGCATGACTGTGTGTCACAAGCGTGCCGCTGCTCCCTGCACCTAGTGCAGGTTCGGGTTGGCGTCCACCTCGTTCTGCGAGATGGGCATGCAGGTGGCACGCCCCGTGAGAAAGGTGTCGTTCATGGGGCCCGTCTCCGCTCCCCAGCGACGCAGGTCGAACCAGCGGCGCCCTTCGAGCCAGAGCGTAGCGCCGCGCTCGGCCTTGAAGTCCGTCCAGGCTTGTGCGAGCGATGCCGCCGGGGTGAGCGCCGGCAGGCCGTAGAACGTACGCGCCGTGTTCATGTGGCCGTATGCCCCGTTGATGTCGCCGGCGCGCAACCGCTCCTCGGCCCGGATCATCAACATTTCCGTCCCCTTCACCAGCGGAATCTCGGCGCCGAGGTCGGGATACTTCCGCTGCCGGAAGTAGTTCGTCTTTCCGTCCTGCCCCTTCTGGATCGCGCCCGAGGACGTCTTGACGGTGTCCCACGGTACACGCGGATCCTTGAAGACGTTGGCCCACCGCGTCCCCCACACCGTGAACTCACGCCGTACCCACGTCTCGGATACGAACTGGTTGTTCTCGCGCGACGAGTTGGTGGAGTATACGGCATTGTAGACGAAGTTGATGGGGATGCGCTGGGCATCCGACACCGCCTCGGCCCACTTGCCTAACGCTGCCTTGGCGGCGGCGCGACCGCCGTACGCGGCGTTGGCCACGGCCGTCCCTGCGGTGCCACCCACGGCCGTCGCGATACGGATGGCTTCGGTATAGTGCGCCTCGGCCCGCGTGAAGTACACGGAATTGGCCTGCTTGGGACCGCCGTCGATAATCGCGTCACACGCGATCTCGCCGAGGGTGCGGTTGGCGAGCCCCGCCCACAGGTAGGCCCGCGCCGACAGGATGTTGGTGTCGAACGCGTAGCCGCCGACGCCCTTCATCCGCTCGATGCCGTGCTCGGCGACCCAGCGGGCGCGCTGCATGTTGGCCCACTGGCCGTTCACGTCCTCGGCACGGAAGATCCCGCGCACCCAGAGCCCTTCGGCGGTGTAGCTCCCGCCGTGACTGATCTCGTCGGAGGCCATCCCGCTGACGGGGACGATGTAGTCGAACATCACCGAGAAGTCGGCCGACATCCCGGTCACGACTCCCTGCACCGCGGCGGGAACGTTGAGTTCCTCATCGGAGAGGGGCCCCGGGTTCACGACGTCGAAGAATCCCTGGCAACCGGCGAGGGCCACCGTGGCGGCAAGCGCCCCGGCTACGCCCCACCGACCGGCCACCCGCTGCTGCTTTGTATGTGTGGTCATGGTCATTGATTCGGTCGGTTAGAAGCCCATGCGGAACGTGGCCAGGAAAGTGCGAACCGGCGGCATGTTGTAGTAGTCGCGACGCCCGATGGCCGCGCCCGCGTCACGCGCGTCGGCCACTTCCGGGTCGCTGCCGAGATAATCGGTCTTCCGGAAGAGATTGCGACCGGCGACCATGAGCGACGCCGAGCGCGAGCCAGGGATCCAGCGGGCCGGGAGGTTCCACGTGACCGACACGTTGCGGAGCTTGAAGAACGACGCGTCCTCGATGAAATACTTGTCGCTCATCTGCGCGCGGTTGATGGCGCAGCGGGCGCGCTGCAGCGCCGTCACGTCGTTGAGGGCAAACGCATCGCCGGCCGCCGAGGCACGGAGCTTGGTCTCGGTGGCGTAGCACAGCGGGAAGATGCCGCGTCGCGCGTTCTGGTAGCCGATCCAGTTGGCGAGCGAGTGCCCACCCTGGTATTCGCCCAGCACGTCGAGCGTGAGGAGATTCTTGTACGACAGCGATGTCCCAAGGGAGTACAACCTGGTCGGGTAGACGAGTCCGAGGAATTCGTTCGTCGTGCTCAGCTGCGGCGCCTCGAACTTGTCCGGGTTGAGGATCCGGGTGCCGTAGTACGCCGGCACCGCATATCCCTTGCGGATCTCGGTGGAGAGCCCGGTCGAGATGCTGGGAGCACTGCCGATGTCGTAGGTGTTGCTGCGCGTGCGGGTCACGTTCAACCGGCCGCTCCACTCGAGGGTGGCGTTGCGGACGAAGGCGCCGTTGATGGACACCTCGTACCCCTTGTTGCCGATCTCGCCGACGTTCTCGAGCTGCGTGCGGGTGAATCCTTCCGACGGTGAGTAGGTCACCGGGATCAGGGCGTCACGCGTACGGGCGTCGAAGTAGGTGGCCTCGATGCCGAGCCGCCCGTCGAAGGCGCCGACGTCGAAGCCGAGTTCGACCTCGCGCGTCCGTTCCGGCCCGAGATCGGGGTTGCCGCGCTGGGCCGGGGTGAAGCCAGGGACGCCGTCGTCACCGGCCACCGGGTCCCACGTGCGGACAGCGTCGAACGCGCCCGGTGCCTTGCCCGACTCGCCTAACGCGGCGCGCACCTTGAAGTCCTGGACGAACGTCTTGGGGAACCAGTCGTGGTCCGACATGACGTACGACGCCGAGATCTTGGGGTACTTCTGCAGCCCGAAGTTCTTGCCGAAGGCCGAGTTGCCGTCGACACGGAGCCCGGCGGTCACGAAGAGGCGGTCGTTCCAGCCGATCATCTCCTGCAGGAACATGCCGGCGGTGATCACGCGCAGCCGGTCCTGGCCGAGCACCGAGGTTCGCGCCGCCGATGCCAGCGTCACGTCACCCGGGCCGGCGAAGTCGAGCCCGTCGACGCGGGTGTAGTACTCGCGGTCCTCGAACATCTGGCCGCCCCACGCGAACGTGGAGGCGAGCCCGCCCAAGGGGAGCGTGCTCACCAGCGAGCCGGTGTAGTCCAGCGAGAGCTTGGTGTGGTTCCAGTCCTGCTTCCAGATCTGGCCGCGCGGGATGTTGAGGAAGCCGAACGGATACGTGTCCGAGTTGTCGTTGCTGTTGTAGTCGTAGCCGACGGCGAGGCGGTTGGTGATGTTCGCGTTCGGCGACCAGGTCCCGGTGAGCCCGGTGATGAAGTGATCGCCGCGGCGTTCGGGGACGAGTTCCAGCAGGTACGCGTTCGTCACGCAGGTCTCGGTGATGTTCGCGCACTCCCCGCGCCCGCCCTTGAAGTTGTTGAACGGTCCGCGCCCCACGTTCAGCAGGAAGCCCGACGCGTTATTGCCGTCAGGAATCCAGCGCGTATAGTTCTTCTGGTACGAGTTGGAGAGGGCGAGGAGGAGCGACTTGGTTGGGCTGAAGACGAAGTTGCCGCGATAGCCGCCTTCCTTGTATCCACCCGGCTTGATGACTCCCTGCTCGTTGGCGAAGTTGCCGGACAAGGCATACGTGAGGGCCTCGCCGCCGCCGCGTACCGCGGTGGAGTAGCGTTGCACCTGCCCCTTGGAGGCCCACGACCCCGAGGCGGGGCAGGTGGGGTCCACGAACTTCGCCCCCGTCGCATCGACGAGGTTGGGGCCACGGCACTGCTTGACGAAGTAGCCGGTCGGGTCATCGGGCGAGCCGATGTCCTTCAGGTCGTTGTAACCCTGCGACGTCTCGAACGACCACTGCGGTCGCCCCGTCGCGCCCTTCTTGGTGAAGATCTGGATCACGCCGCCCGAGGCTTCGGTGCCATAGAGTGTCGTCGCCGCCGCTCCCTTCACCACCTCGATGCGCTCGATGTCGGCCGCCTTCACGTCGTTGAGCGTGAGCGAGTTCTGGCGCGACGACAGGCCGACCGGGCCGTTCTCCGAGAAGATCCGGATGCCGTCGACGTAGATGATGGGGTTGTTCCCCTGACTAATGGAGTTGCTGCCGCGAAGGCGAATGGTCCCGCCGGTCCCGGGCTGGCCGCTGTTGGCCATCACCGTGACCCCTGTTGCGCGCGCGCCGAGGATGTCCTGCGTGTTCTGGACCGGGGCCACCTCGAGCTCCTGCGAGCTGATGGCGGCCATCGCGTTCCCGATCTCCTTCTTTCGCGCCTGCGCCGCCGTCCCGGTGACGACGACCGCCTCGAGCGACACGGCCGCCTCGTTGAGCGAGAAGTCGACCGTGAGGGTCTGGTTGGCGGCGACGGTAACGGTGCGGGTAGACGCCGCGAAGCCCAGGCGCTGGACGCGGAGTTGCACCGTCCCTTCCTCAACGCCTCCGATCGTGTACTCACCGGCAGCATTCGTGCGCGCGCCGCGCAGGCTGCCGACGATGGCGATCTGTGCTTCGTCGAGGGGTCGGTTGGTGCTCGCGGCCTTCACGACACCCTTGATCGTCCCTGTGCCCTGCGCGAAGAGCGGAGTGGTGGTCGCGGATGCCATGGCGAAGAGCGATGCGACCCGCGCGAGATGGAGCGCTCGTCTGACGGATACGGTCATGATGCGGTCTCGGAATAGGGGGGATACCTGGAGGGCGTCGCCGCCGTGACGCCCGATCCGAGCCTCCCATTAAGGATCGCGCGCGGATTGCGTCAAGTGCAAAATGAGTGAGAAGATTCTTGTGCCCCAAGGGTTAGGGGATGTTCATGTTGCGACGCGAGCGTTCCCGCGCACTTGGCTTCCCGAACGCGCATGCCGTGACGCATCATCAGCCTCGAGCATATGGTTGGCGCGTGTGGTGGCGGCTGCGCCGTCTCTTCTTCACGCACGATCTTCCGGAGTGCATCGTGATTCGATCCAGTCTCTGCCTTGTCACACTCGCGCTGCTCACGGCTTCGGTCGCAGCGGGCGCGCAGACGTTTCCAACCGATGACCCCGTCATCCGCCGCATCTGGGACGAGGGGATGATGTCCAGGTCGCAGGTCGCCGACCTGGCCCAGGTACTCACCGATTCCATCGGGCCGCGCCTGTCGGGAACGCCAGGGTTGCTGGCCGCCACCGATTGGGTCGCCGCTCGTTATGCAGCATGGGGGATCCCGGTGCGCAAGGAGAAATACGGGACGTGGTTCGGGTGGCGTCGTCGGTACACGCACATCGACCTCATCGCCCCGCGCGAGCGCACGCTCGAGGGGACGATGCTCGCCTGGAGCCCAGGGACGACGAAACCGGTCGAGGGCGAGGTGATCGTGATCCCGGATCTCGCCGACGGTGTCGCCGTCAGCCGCTGGTTGCCGAGCGTGAAGGGGAAGTTCGTTCTCGTCTCGGCGCCGGAACCGACGTGCCGCCCTGACGAGAACTGGGAGCGACTTGCGCGCCCCGCTACGGTGGCGGCGATGAAGGCGGCGCGCGATTCGTCCAAGCGCTATTGGAACCAGCGCACGCAGCGGCTTGGCCGCAACGCACATGCCCTCCTCGAGGGAGGTGGCGCTGCCGGGATCGTCACCACGCTCTGGTCGGCGGGATGGGGAGTGAACAAGGTCTTCGCTGCGCACACACGGACCACACCCGTCCTCGACCTCAGCTGCGAGGACTACGGCCTGCTGCATCGCCTCGCCAGCCGCAATCAGGGGCCGCGCCTTCGCCTCGACGCGCGTTCTGAAGCGCTCCCCGACGTGCCGATGTTCAACGTCGTCGCCGAACTGAAGGGCACAGAGAAGCCTGACGAGTATGTCCTGCTCGGTGCGCACCTCGACTCGTGGGACGGCGCCTCCGGGGCCACCGACAACGCGACCGGAACGGTGATGATGATGGAGGCGATGCGCCTGCTGAAGGCCGCGTACCCCAATCCCCAGCGGACCATTCTGGTCGGCCACTGGGGGGCGGAGGAGCAGGGGCTCATCGGCTCGCGCGCCTTCTCCGAGGACCACAAGGAAGTCGTCGACGGCCTTCAGGCGGCCTTCAACCAGGACAACGGCACCTGGCGGGTGGAATACATCCGCATGATGGGGCTCACTGGTGCGGCGGCGCACTTCGGACGCTGGCTCAGCAACATCCCCTCGGAAATCGAGGGGATCATCGATCTCGACATCCCCGGCGTCCCGGAGACGGGGGGGAGCGATCACATGTCGTTCCTGTGCGCGGGAGCCCCTTCATTCCGCTTGCAGTCGAACTACCCCGACTACCGCCAGTATACCTGGCATACCAATCGCGACACGTTCGACAAGCTCATCATCGACGATCTCAAGAACAACGCGACGCTGGCGGCGATGCTGGCGTACGAGGCATCGGAAGACCCGGAGCGGGTCCCACGTGACCGACGCGTGCTGACATCGCCCGACGGAGCGACCATGGCGTGGCCTCGTTGTTCCCCGGCGCCGCGGAGCGCGCCAGCGCGATGACCCCCGCCGCCTCGCTCGAACTCCATCGTCAGGCACTCACCGGCCACTGCTATCGCATGCTCGGCTCGGCGGTCGATGCCGATGATGCGGTGCAGGAGACGATGCTGCGCGCCTGGAAAGCGCTCGATCGCTTCGACGGGCGCTCGTCGCTGCGCACCTGGCTGTATCGCATCGCGACCAACGTCTGCCTCGACGCGCTCGCCGATCGCCCTCGCCGTGCCCGTCCCATGGAGGAAGGGCCGGTCGGGACCGTGGACGACGAACTCACGCAGCATCCCCGCTCACACTGGCTGGAGCCGATTCCCGATGCGAGGGCGCTACCGGCCGACAGCGACCCGGCAGAGGACGCGGTGCTGCGCGAAAGCATTCGCCTGGCATTCGTCGCGGCGTTGCAGCTCCTGCCGCCCAGGCAGCGCGCGGCGCTGATCCTGACGCAGGTGCTCGGGTGGTCGGCCGCCGAGGTGGCGGAGG
>DAIESF010000040.1 GCA_027346425.1 Gemmatimonadota bacterium
ATCGACATATGGCGCGCGAGCCCAAAACGAGGCCTCCGCCGTGCATCACCGACGATCACCAGTCGTTTACGCCCCCAGTGTCCACCTCGCGCGACGCCGCCCTGATGACCGATTCCGACACCTCCGAGACCGCGGCCCCCACGCTCCGTCAGGTGATTGCGGTGCTCGCACTCCTCAATGCCGGCGTCGCCACCTACCTGCACCTCTGGAAACTGGGCTACATGGGCGCCCTTTCCTGTGGGGCCGGACACGGCTGCGAGATGGTCCAACTCTCGTCCTGGGGGTGGTTCCTCGGGTTCGACGTCGCCCTCATCGGTGCGGTCGGCTACACCCTCATCCTCATCGTGAGCATTCTGGGGACGCAGGAGCGATGGGGGGGAGAGCGGTGGCCGACCGTGGCACTCGCCGCCCTCGTGTACCCGGCGTTCGTCTTCACGCTGCGCCTCAAGTACGCCGAGTTCATCATCATGAAGGCGTTCTGTCCGTGGTGCGCGATCTCAGCGGTGACGATGACGTTGTTCACGGTCCTCGTCTGGCTGGACTGGAAGCGGGTGCGGCGCGGGTAGCCACACGGGAGAGGTCCGCGAGACGGCTCGCGACGGGCCCCTCCCGTGCCAGTTCCGTCACTTCGCTGCGAGCTTCTTGCGCGCGAACGGTCGCGTGAACGCCGCCGGCGGATTGTGCGCCGTCGCGAGGTCGTATGCCTTCTGGTACATCTCCCTCGCCTTCGCGGCGTCGCCCTTCTTCTCGTAGGTCATGCCGAGCAGCGCGTGGAAGAACGGATCGCGCTCGTTCCCCTGTAGGGCGATCGTCCTCGCCAGCTGCTCTTCTGCCGTCTTGAGGTCGTTGGTGTAGAGCGCCACATACCCAACGAGATACGGGAAGAAGCGCTCCTGCTGCGCGGCCATCTTCGGGTCGGCGTCGAGGAATCCGCGAGCGTGCCCGATGTGCTGCTTGGCCGCGGCAGCATCGCCGCGACGAGCTGCGATGCGGGCTAGCGCGTGGTGCAGCCGGAAGTCCCAGAGGCCCTTCGGATGCGTGCGCGGCTCAGGTTCCTTGTTCCCAAGCTCGCTCCCCTTCTTGTAGTACTTCTCGGCCGTGTCGAGGTCGCCGGCATCGATGCAAACGCGCGCCGCCTCGTTCGCCATCTCGCCCTCCTGATAGAAGGCGTTCTGCGGCTCGGCCTGCTCGCGGGTCACCCAGTAAGCGATAACCTGCTCCTCCAGCTTCACGGTGTTCGCGCAGTCACCGTCGAAGGCATACGACATCGCCATCGCCCGCTGGGTGGCCGCCTTGGCCGCAGGATCCGGGGCGCTGTCGATGAGCTTCTGGAAGAGGGCGCGCGCCTCGCCGGTCTTCCCCTCGCTGTCGAGGCGTGAGGCCATGCGCAGCGAGTCGCCGCGCGGGGTGCGTTGAGTCCCGCCCTGGGCACCAGCGACGATGGGAGCCAGCAGGACCAGCGCCCCCAACGCGAGGGGACGGCGGACACGGAGGGAGTGGGCAAATGACATGGGGCCTCCTGATCGGGGCGCTAGAATCGTTAGGTCAGCAGTGACGCGAGCGCCAGCGCTCGCGTGAGACAACGTATGGTTGGGCACCTCGTTGAGAAAGCGCCCGTCGAACCACTAGCCTTTCGCAGCGCTCGAATAGACGGGGACCAGCCAGGAGCGATAGCGCGGCACCTTCCCCGCGACCACCTCGAAAAACAGGTCGCGCAGCCGCCGTGTGACGTCTCCCATCCCGCCGGCGCCGATGTCGCGGTGCTCCACCTTGCTGATCGCACAGACCTGTACCCCCGTGCCGCACATGAAGCACTCGTCGGCGATGTATACCTCGCTGCGGTCCACCTCGCGCTCCACGACCGGCACCCCAAGTTCGTCGCGCAGCAGCTGGATGACGGAGCGGCGCACGATTCCCTCGAGCACGTTCGACGTGACGGGTGGGGTGATGGCCACGCCGTCACGCACGATGAAGAAATTGGCCGAGCTCATCTCCGAGACATGGCCGTCCTCGTTCAGCACGAGTGCCTCGTCGTACCCCGCCAGACGCACGTCGGTGCTGCTCATTGCCGAGTTCACGTACGCGCCGCCGATCTTGCCACGGGCCGGGATGACATTGTCCTCGACACGTCGCCACGCCGAGAACGCCACGTGCGCCCCCTCCTCGTTCGCGATGTACGAGCCGAACGGCATGGCGAACACCGTGAGCGCCGAGTCCAGGTCGTGGACCTTGACCCCTACCGTGTGCGAGGACTTGAAGGCGAGCGGCCGGATGTAGCAGTTCTCTCGGAACCCCTCGGCGCGCAGTAGCGCGGTGACGACGTCGGTGAGCGACTGCGGGGTGTGCGGGAGCGCCATCCTGAGCAGTTGCGCCGACTGAAGGAATCGCTTGAAGTGGTCCAGCGGTCGAAAGACGAACAGCTCGTCGTCGCTCGCGTTCCAGTAGCCGCGCAGCCCCCCGAAGACTGACGTACCGTAGTGCAAGGCATGGGTCATGACGCTCACGTGCGCCTGCTCGATGGGGACGATCGCTTCGTTGAACCAGGCGTAGCGCGTGCGGGGATCGGTCATGAATGCGATGGGGTCGGAGTGTCGTTCACTGCGCTGTCGTGTTCAGGGCGCCCACGAGGTCCTTCACCTTGTACAGTCGCCCGCCGCGCACCACCAGTTCCACGCGCGCCAGGTCTGACAACTGTACGGTCGGCTTGCCGTCGACGAGGATCAAGTCGGCTACTTTCCCCACCGACACGCTACCGTAGTCGCGGTCATCCCGCATGAAGCGCGCGGCGTCGATTGTCGCGATCTGCAGCACCTTCGGGATCGGAACGCCGCCGCGAGCGAGCATCTCCAGCTCGCGGCGATAGGTCACGCCGGTCGAATTGTCGGTCCCCGCCACCAGCGGGACCCCAGCCTCATATACTCGCCGGATGAGAAGCAGGTAAGCAGAGTCGGCGCGTTGCTGGTCGGTGGAGCCGCCGGCCCCGACGATCGACGCCCCGCCTCCAATCCAGATGTTGAACGTCCCGTCGATCACCGTCTTGTGCTCGGCCCGGAAGCGGATGAGTGACTGCATCCCCGGACTGTCGACATCGAAGGTCGGCGCGACCGCAGTCGCCACCGCCGAGTAGGCGCGCATCTCCGGAAGGAACAGCGAGTCGGGGAAGAAGTCGGAGAAGAGAAAGGCCGCGTGCTGCACTTCGTCATACCCTAACGAGACGGCGGCCCGGATCGACATCCCGCGCGGGATGTGCCCACTCAGGATCATCCCGCGTTTCTTCGCCTCGGCGGCGATGGTGGGGACCAGGTCGGGGTGGATGACGTTGTAGAGCTTGATCTGCTTGTAGCCAAGCGAGTCGTAGCGTGCCACCCAGTCGCGCGCTTCGCGTTCGTTGGTGGCCATGGAACCGCTGGGCCCGGCCCACGCCAGCGGCGCCTCGATGAATCCCCCCAGGATCACGCGCGGCGAGGCGAGCCGTCCTGCACGCTCGCGATCGCGCTGCGAGACCGCGACATCGATGTCCGATCCCAGGTCGCGCACCGTCGTGATCCCCTGCGCCAGTTGCTGCAGGCTTCCGTTCGACTGGTTGGTCAGCTGGAGGTGGGTGTGCATGTCCCACATCCCCGGGAGCACCATCTTGCCGGTACCATCGATCATGGTCGCGCCGGCGGGAATCGTCACCGCGTCGACGTCGCCGACCCGGGCGATGCGCTCTCCGACTATCACCACTGTCTGGCGCGCACGTACCACCCCCGTCTCGCTGTCGAACACGTCAGCTCCCGTTATGACGAGAGGGCCGTCGAGCGGCGTGCGTACCCGCGACGCGACCGTTTCGCCCTGGCGGTTGCGCCACCGGCGCTCGATCGCCCGCATCGCCGGGAGGAACGGGAAGACGCCTTGGCGCGCGGTGATGAACCACTGCGCGTCGGTCGCCAGCAATTCCCCGCGACCGTCGAGCCAGACGCCGCTCGGGGTCGCGCTGGCCCCGCGGTACACCATGACGAAGCGCGCCAACAGCCGTTTGCCGGCCAGCCGCAAAACCGTATCGGCCACGATCTCGGCGCGCGCCGGCGCAGTCCCAGTGACCGGGGCGGTGCGACCGGGGCGCGTCAGTAGATACCGGGCGCGTGAGGCCTGTTCCCACGGCGTCGCCGTTCGCAGCCCGGTCCACCCTCCCGGCTCACGCCGTGCCCGCGCCCCGAGGAAGACGACCGAATCACCGACGATCTCGAACCGCTCGGCCACATCACCTACCGTGCCGTCGTCCTGTACCGGACGCGCCTCGCCCGCGATTGCGCTCCCATCCGGGGCCAGGCGATACCGGGTCTCGACGCGCGTCCCGCGATTCCGGTCTCGATAGACGAAGCGAACGATCACCGAATCGCCACGCCGCACCGCCGTGAGCTCTCCCGCCTGACGCCCATGGTTGTCGACGATCCAACGGGTCGAATCCACGACGGTGGCGCCGAGCGCCGGTGCAGGGACCAGCGCCAGCGAAGCGATGAGTGCCGTACCGAACATGAGTGTCACCGAACGCGTGCCGTGTGAGGTGAGCCGTGCGTGTGGAGTGAGTGCCGCGCGATGCCGAGGACCGCCGCCATCGGCATGCCGCGCGCTACACGGTCGCGTCCTCACGCCGACGCGAGTGCGCCTAGCGCCTTCACGAACGCATCCAGCTCCGTGGGGCTCGTGAAGAGGTGCGGCGTCACGCGCACCCCGCGCACGCCGGCACCATCGATGGCCACAGTCCAGATGCGGTACTTCTCCATCAGGATCTTCATGAGGTCACCCGGCGCGATCCCAGCCACGCCGACATTGGCGATGGCGCACGAGCGCGTGGGATCGGCTGGGGTATTGAGGACGATGTTCCGCATCCCGCGCACCTTCGACACCCAGTAGTTCTGCAGGTGGCGCAAGCGCGCTTCCTTGCGAGCAATCCCGATCGCCTCGTGGAAGTCGATTGCCTGGTTGATGGCCAGGTCGGTGTGCACCGGGTGCGTCCCGGTGTGATTCAGCTTCCGGATGTCGTCGTCCGCCACCCCCGCGTCACCGTAGATGGGCCAGAGCGGGGCGATACGGTCACGTCGCACGTAGAGAATGCCGGCGCCTAACGGGGTGCCCAGCCACTTGTGCAGCGAGGCGCCGTAGTAGTCCACCCCCAGGTCGGGGATGCGGAAGTCGAGGTGGGCGAAGGCGTGCGCCCCATCCACCATCACGGCGACTCCCCTGGAGTGCGCCATCTCTGCGATCTTCCGCACCGGGAGAATCTGGCCGGTGATGTTCACCATGTGACACACCATCAGCAACCGCGTGCGCGGCGTGATGGCATTGGCGTACAGCGCCACGATCTCGTCGTCACTATTCGGATCGTTGGGGAGCGAGACGACGCGGTTCACGATTCCGTACCGGCGCGCCTGCAGCTTGAACATGTCGAGCATCGCGCCGTAGTCCTGCTCCGCCATCACCGCCTCGTCACCCGCCTTCCAGTGTTGACCGGCAATCACGGTGTCGAGCGACTCGGTCGTGTTGCGGGTGATGATCAGCTCCTCGTGCGTGCACCCCGCCAGCGCCGCCAGCCGCTTGCGAACCGCCAGCTTGTCATCGAACTGGCGCGTGCGCATGTAATGCGACGCTTCGAAGTTGATGTCGCGGACATGCGCAATGAACGCCTCCAGCACATCCTGCGCCTGCATGCAGAAGTAACCGTTCTCGAGATTGATGTAGTCGGGGGTGAGGCGATACCGACCACGCATCGCCTCCCAGAAAGGCTCGTCCGCTGCCAGCGTCGTCGCCGGAAGCTGCGCGTAGCGGCGGAGCTGGTCGGGCGCTAGGAAGACACCAAGAGAGACGCCGCCAATCGTGCGGAGGAATTCGCGCTTGTCCATCGGAGCGGGTGGTCGGGGGTGAGGGATGCCCGGAGAAATGAACATGCCGGACGCAGCGGCGGCGAGGGGTGCGACGACATGCGTCGGACCGTTGCAGGGGAGCGAGGACAGGTCATTCCACCCATTCGGGGGTGGCGCGCGTCGGGCATCATCCGGCTGCGCTCCAGCACACGCATCGATTCACCCCCTCGTGAGGCATAGCACAATGCTCCCGTTCCTCTCTTCCGTCCTCCTGAACTCCCGCGTTCCCGCCCCGCGGACGCTGAGCCGCGCGGCGATGGTCGCCTCGCTGGTCAGCATGACCCTCGGCACGTCCGCCTGCTCCGATGAGACGACCTCACCCGCCCAACGGCTGGCGTACGGCGCCTCCCAGGTCCTCGGACAAGGAACCGCCCGCTCCTATGTCACGCTCGACAACGCGGGTCGGCCGTCGTCGTTAGGTGTGGCGATCTCGGAGACCGCCATGTCCAGCCTCCCGCAGACCCCGATGCCGGGGATGCCGTCGGCCGCCATGCTCTCGCTCAGCCTCCCTGCCGAAGCGGTCATCACCGGCTTCGACCACGTAATGCTCGACTGGAATCCGGCTGGGCATGAACCGGCGCACGTCTACACGCTCCCGCACTTCGACTTCCACTTCTACCAGATCACCCCGGCAGAGCGCGACCTCCTGGTCCCCACGAACCCGGAGTTCGGCACCAAGTCGGGAATCTTCCCGAGCGCCGAGTACGTGCCCACCGGCTATTTGCCCGCCTCGACGCTGGCCAACACCCCCCCCGCCGCCTCGGCCGTCCCCCTCATGGGGATGCACTGGCTCGACACGACGTCGCCCGAGCTCCAGCCGCCGCCTAACGGCAAGACCTTCGCCAGCACCTTCATCTACGGCTCGTACAATGGCCGCTTCACCTTCCTCGAGCCAATGATCACGAAGGCCTTTATCGAGACGGCGAAGGACAAGCCGCAGGGGATCTCGTTTCCGGTCGCCGTCCCGACCAAGGTCGCCAAGACGGGGATGTACCCGAACGCGTATTCCATCTCCTACAACGCCTCGGCGAAGGAATACCGGATCTCGATCGACGGCTTGGTCACCAAGCAGGCGGCACAGTAAGCGCCACGGGCCCGCCCAGGCGCGCCGGACAGCTTGGACCAGCGGCCGCCGTCCCCTCAGGGGGGCGTCGGCCGCTCCGCCTTGCGCCCCCGAGCGGGCTGTCGTTGCTTAGGGGTGCTGGCGCGGCTCCTGCCCAACGTCCGTCACACCGACGCCGCACGGTCGCCGCACGTCATTCCGCACGTCACAGGAGGGTCCCATGTCGGTCGCCAAGAACACCGAAATCATCGCTTCATCCAAGAAGTCCTTCGAGGACGCCATCGACGTCGGCATCAAGCGCGCCAACAAGACACTGCGCAACGTCAAGGGCGCGTGGGTGCAGGACATGAAGGTGAAGTGCGACAAGGGGAAGATCACGGAATACCGCGTTACCCTGAAGGTCACCTTCATCCTCACCGACTGACTGCCCCTGTCCATGTCGCCACTCCCGCTCCGCCCCGCCCTGCGCGTGTTGCTCCTGACGGTGATTGCCGCCAATGCCTCCGCGGCGCAGGACACGGGGCGCCGATGGAAGGTGCACGACCTCGAACGCCCCAAGCCACGCATCGTGACCCCCGGCGCGCAGCCCGGACAGGCGCCAAGCGACGCAGTCGTGCTCTTCGACGGCCGCTCGCTCGATGAATGGACGTCGCGCGACGGATCGCCCGCGAAGTGGGTCGTCCGCGACGGATATATGCAGACAGTACCTGGCGCCGGAGCGATCGTCTCGAAGCGCGTCTTCGGCGACGTGCAGCTGCACGCCGAGTGGTCGACGCCATCGCCAGCGGTCGGGAAGGGGCAGGACCGTGGAAACAGCGGGATCTACTTCATGGACAACTACGAAGTACAGGTGCTCGACTCGTATGAGAACGAGACCTACGCCGACGGACAGGCGGCCGCCCTCTACGGCCAGCATCCACCGCTCGTGAATGCCTCGCGCCCCCCCGGGGAATGGCAATCGTACGACGTCGTCTTCCGGCGTCCGCGTTTCAGCGCCTCGGGTGCACTCGTTTCACCGGCGCGCATGACGGTGTTCCACAACGGCGTCCTCGTGCAGGACAATGCTGAACTGTGGGGCCCTACCAATTGGCTGCAGAACGATCCCTACGTGAAGCACGCCGATGCGATGCCGTTCGTCCTCCAGGACCACGATCACCCGGTGCGCTTCCGGAACTTCTGGGTGCGCCCGCTTCCCGACCTCCCCACCGACGAGCGTGGGCCACGCGTGAGCCGCGCCACGCTGGTGGTTCCCCCGGCCGTGCTGCAGCGCTATGTCGGGACCTATGGCCCGAGCAACAACGCCGTGGCCGTCATCACCCGTCGCGGCTCGCGCCTCTTCATCGACCCCTTCGGACGAGGGACGCCGATCGAGCTCTTCCCGCAGAGCAGAACCCGCTTCGACTTCCACCATACGGCGGGCACGGCAGAGTTTGCCATCGAACCCGGGAAGCCCCCGCGCATCACCGTCAACGTTGCCGGGATCGAGCGGTCGGCGGAGCGCGTACCATGAGCGGTGCAACCAGCGCGCTGAACGTGCGGGACTTCGCCCTTGTCATCGCGCGCGATCTGGCGTCGCTGCGCGCCGAGATCCTCTCCTATCCCGACGACGAAGCGCCGTGGGCGCTCCCGCCGGGGGCCCCCAACAGCGGCGGAACCCTCGTCCTGCACCTCTGCGGCAACCTGCGTCACTTCGTGGGCGCGGGGTTGGGAGGGTCAGGCTACGTGCGCGACCGCGAGGCGGAGTTCAATACGCGGGGCACCACTCGCGCCGAACTCGCGGCGCTCGTGCACGTCACCGCCGCCGAGGTAGCGCTCGCCCTCGATGCGCTCTCGGAGCGACGCCTCGATGACGCCATGACCATCGGGACATCGACACTCCCGGTGCGGCGCGGACTCCTGCATCTGGCGACACACCTCGCCTACCACCTGGGGCAGCTCGACTATCACCGGCGGCTGGTCACCGGCGAGGCACACGGCGTCGGGGCCATGGGACTCACGGCGATCGTCGACTGAACCCGGTGCGCGTCAAGCGTGCCGGGCAAACCGCCGTGAGGGTGCCGCCGCTATTCGGGTTCGACGGGCGCAGGCTCGGAGACGGGGGCCGCAGCCGGCTTGGCGCCGTTCCCCTGATTCCCGCGTCCACGCCAGCGCGGCTCCGCTGGGGCAGCGCGGCGCACCAGCAGGTCCTCGTAGTACGCCACCACGCGCGGACGGATGCTCGCCTCCGTGTCGCCGGGCTCGGCCCGGAACGGCGCATAACGATGCCGGTCGTCGCTCGACACGCTGAACCACCACCACGGATCGTCTTGCACTCCGCGCAGTCCCTCACGCGTGCAGGTGTAGGTCCGCTCGTTTTCGACGAACGAGAAGGACGACGGGGTGACGGCTTTGACTTTAGGCATGTCGAAACTTAGCGGATCCTCCCCCCCAATGGGCAGCGGAGAGTTGCGATTCAAGGGCATCTGCGCACTTTCACGCCGGCTTTTTGAGCAGGTGTCCCATTGGGTCAAGACGATGATCCCGGCAGCCACGATGCGTGCCGCGATGTCGCTCCGGATAGATGAGGGTGACTGCCGAACTGGTAACGTACCCGTAAAGTATTGACTGACAATAAGTTAACGATTTGGCAAGAGTGCAGTGTCATGACGACGCCACAGGATGAGCTCCGTCGCTCCGTGGACGCGGGTGCGGTCGCGCTCGAACGACGCCTGCGCGACCTGGTGAGCCCGTTACAGGTTGCCGTGCGCGGCACGCGCCCCCCCGGCGGCGGGTGGAGCCTCGACATGATCCTCGAGCACCTCTGCCTCGCCAACGG
>DAIESF010000076.1 GCA_027346425.1 Gemmatimonadota bacterium
GGGCGTCTTCTTCACCGAACCCTCCTCGGCTGCACCTGGCGGCGCCCCCCGGCGCGGGCCCGGGTTCCGGTGGCCCGAGGAGCGCAGGGCGACGCCCCCGTCCGGCCCCGCCGTCCCCCCCCCGCCGTCGGCGGGGTGGGAAGACTGGGGGCAGCGCCTCCTGGACGCCATCGGGATCATCGCCGCCGCCGGGATTTATCTCGCGGCCCCGGTCGACGGGCTGACGGTCGAAGGCAAGAAGGCCTTCAGCGTCTTCGTCCTCTGCACCACGCTCTGGATCTCCAACGCCCTCCCCTACGGCATCACCGCCCTGCTGGCGGTGGCCGGACTCGGCCTCACCGGGGCGATGAGGCCGTCCGACGCGTACTCGTCGTTCGGCTCCTCGGCGATCTTCTTCCTCATCGGCATCTTCCTCATCGGCGGCGCGCTCACCGAAACCGGCTTGAGCAAGCGGTGCGCGCTGCTCTTGCTGCGCCGGTTCGAGAGTTCCCCCTTCGCCTTCGCGATGGGGATGATGCTCACCGGAGCCTTCGCCACGGTGTGGATGCCCAACCAGGCGACGACGGCGATGCTCTTTCCGATCGCCATGGAGGTCGCGGCGGCGCTTCACCTCAAGCCCAAGGAGAGCGAGTACGCCAAGCTCCTCTTCTTCGCCATGGCGTGGGGGGCGATGGTCGGCGGGAACCTGTCGTTTCTCGGGAGCAGCCGTGCCGCCTTGGCGTTAGGCATGCTGCAGCGGAACTACGGCCAGGGGATCGGCTTTGCCCAGTGGATGCTGGCCGCCGCCCCGGTCGTGGTGCTGGGACTCCTGACCACACCGCTCATCCTGCGGGCGATGACCAAGCCCGAGCCGGTCGACTTCGGCGCGGCGCGCCGCGTGATCGAACGCGCGGTGGAGAACCTCGGCCCCATGCGCCGCCCGCAGTACCTGGCGATGGCCATCATCTCGCTGACGATCCTCGCCTGGGTCAGCGTCGGCGGGCGTCGCGTCGACCTGGCGGTCATCGCCCTCCTCGGGGCGGTGGCGCTCTTCGTCTTCAAGGTGCTCACGTGGGAGAAGGCCGAGCGCCACGTCTACTGGAACATCGTCCTGATGTATGGCGGGGCCATCGCGTTAGGCTCGGCCCTCGACAAGACCGGCGCCGCCAAGTGGCTCCTGCAGGGGATGCTGAACGGCTACCAGCCGTCGGCGCTGGCCACGATCTTCGGGGCGGCGGTGCTGGCCCTCCTCCTGTCGGAGGTGATGAGCAATGCCGCCGCCCTGGCCGTGGTGCTCCCGCTCGCCTTCACGCTGGCCAATCACTCGGGGGCGTCGCCGGTTGCCCTCGTCCTCGCCGTCTCGTTCGGCGCCGGGCTCGACTTCATGTTCCCGATGAGCACCGCCCCAAACACGATTATCTTCGCCTCGGGGTACCTGCAGACGAAGGACTTCATCAAGGCAGGGCTCGTCATGACCGTGACCTCGATCCTCATCCTGCTGGCGGTCGTGAAGTGGTGGTGGCCCATCATCGGACTGGTATGACGCAGAATCACGGAGCCGTGGTCTGGTTCACGGGGCTCCCCGCATCGGGAAAGTCCACCATCGCGCACGCGGTCTACAGCCAGCTGCTCGATCGCGGCCTCGCGGTGGAGCTGCTCGACGGGTCGGAGGTGCGCGCGAGCCTCTCGCGCGGCCTGGGCTTCTCGCGCGAGGATCGCGAGGAGAACGTCCGGCGCATCGGCTACGTGGCCAAGCTCCTCTCGCGCAACGGCGTCATCGCCATCTGCGCCGCGGTCTCGCCCTACCGCGCCACCCGCGACGAGGTGCGACGCAACACGACGAACTTCATCGAGGTCTACGTCGAGTGCCCGGTGGCGGTAGCCGAGGCGCGCGACCGCGACGGGATGTACGCCAGGGCGCGGCGCGGCGAGATCGAGGAGTTCACCGGGGTCAACGCCCCGTACGAGGCGCCCGAGTCTCCCGAGGTGCACATCCATGCCGAGCGCGAATCGGTGCACGACGCCGCCTGGAAGGTGATGCGCACGCTGGAGATGATCGGGATCATCCCGTCCGCCCCCGAACGGGAGCGCACGCAGCAGGAAGACGACATCCGCCGGCGCCTGGCATCGTTAGGGTACCTCTGATGCCGTCGCGCGGCATCGGCGCGCGGTTCATGGCGTTAGGCGGTGGTGAGGCGGTGGCGCGGCTCGCCGCCTTTGCCGCCACGGTCTACCTTGCCCGCACGCTGTCGCCCGCCGTGTACGGAATCGTCGGGGTGGCGATGGGGGTCATGCTGTACCTCACGCAACTTGCCGACGGCGGGATCGAACTGGTCGGCGTCCCCCTCATCGCCCGCGACCGGGACCGCCTGGCGGCGATCGCCGAGCCGGTCCTGTCGCTCCGATTCGTCGCCGCGCTCGTGCTGGCCGCGCTGGTGGTGACCGCCGGCCTTACCATCCTTCCGCAGCCCGACGGAGCGGTGATGGCCTCGTCGGCGCTCGCACTCGTCTTCACGGGGCTGAGCGTGCGGTGGGTGCACCTGGGGCTCGAGCGCGCCGGTGGCGTTGCCGTGGCGCGGACACTCGGCGAGCTGGTCGCCCTCGCGGCGATCCTCGTCCTGGTGCACGACGCCGGCGATGTCGGTCGCGTCCCGCTCGCCCAGTTCGTCGGTGCCGGCGTCACGGGTGCGATCCTCCTCGTCACCCTGCAGCACACGGGGCACAGGCTGAAGTGGCGTTGGCGTCCCAGTGAGGCGCGTCCGGTTTTCGCGCGCTCGCGCCACCTGATTGTGTTCACCCTCCTTGGCCTCCTCCTCTTCAACTTCGACCTGATCTATCTCCGCCTCCGTACTGGGGCCGAGGCGGCTGGGTATTACGCTGCGGCGTACACGATGATCTCGTTCGCGGCGAACCTGATTGTCGCCTTCGCGCACACCGTGCTTCCCACGCTCAGCCGCCTCGAGGGGGCGACCGAGGAGAGGAACGGACTCTTTGCCACCGTGTGTGCGCAGGCGTTCGCCCTGGCCCTCCCCGTCGGCGTGGGGGCCTGGTACGTCGCCTCGCAGGTGGTGGGAGAGATCTTCGGGGCCGCCTATCTCCCTGGAGTGGTCGCCCTGCAGTGGCTGGCATGGAGCATCCCGCTGGCCGCGCTGCGCGAGCTCCCGGTGGTCGCCCTGATTTCGGCAGGGGAGGAGCGGGCCCTGCTGCGGGTGAACGCGATCACGGCGGGGTGCAACGTGGCGCTGGTCATGGCGACCGTCCCGCGATTCGGGCTGGCGGGGGCGGCCGGAGCAACGGTCGCGACGGAACTCATCCGATTGGGACTGGCGACGCACTACGCCAGGCAGGTGGGGTATCCGGTAGTGCCGGTACGGCGACTGGTCCGGGCGGCCGCGGCCAGTGGCATCATGGCGGTCGGGCTGGTCACGATCGCCCCGCAGACCCTGTGGAGCTCGATCCCGCTTGGTGGGGCGTTGTACGGGGTGGCGATGCTGGTGTTCGGCGGCCTATCGGTGCGGGGACGGACGCCGGTGCTGAGCGTGTAAATTGCAGGAATCCGGGTTGCAGGAAGGGTGTGACGCACGTCCTTCTGGAGACACACGCATGAGGGGTGAATCGACATGAGGGGAGGTGCAGCAGGGTGGCGCACGTCACGGTGGCGCGGCGGGGCGATGGCCCAGGCCGCTGGCGTAGCCATGCCCCCCTCCGCGGCGCCGATGCCTGCCCCCGCGCCCGCGACAATGGCACCGAGCGGGCCGGCGTACTTCCCGCGCGTGGAGCAGCGATTCAAGTGGCCCTGGCAGGGGGTCGAGTGGTCACTCGGCTACGTGGCCTTCCTGGCCTACGTCTTCGTGATCAGCTCGTACATCATCAACATCGGGCAGCCGACGATGGCGTTGGCCATCCTCGGCATCACCATCAGCTCGAAGGACAGGTGGCGCTTCCCCGCCCCGATCTTCCTGCTGATCGCGTTCATGCTGCTCATCACGCTCACCTTCCAGAGCACGGAGTATCGCAGCTACATCACGCAGCCACTGGAGGACATGCTGAAGGTGTGCATGATCTTCATCGTCGGAGTGTCGGTGCTGAACACTCGGGCGCGCGTGCGCTTCTTCATGTTCTACTATCTCGCCGTGTTCGCCCTTTTTCCCGTGCGCGGCGGGTTGTTCAACTGGTTCCTCTACAGTGCGACCACGCAGGGGCGCGTGGGATGGAACTACCTGTTCGAGAACCCGAACGATTTCGCCGCGCTGATGATCTTCCCGATGGCGTTGACGATCGCGGTCTGGCTCAGCGAGCGGAACAAGCTGATTCGGCTGCTCGCCTTTGCCGGCGTCGCGGCGCTTCCGCTGGTCATCTTCCTGACGCAGTCGCGCGGGGCGATTCTGGCGCTCGGCGCGGGCGTTTTCGCGTTCTTTCTGACGCAGGGAAAGGGAAGGATCAAGTCAATGCTGACGATCCTCGCCGTAGCGGGCGTGGTGTTCCTCCTCGCTCCTAAGAGCGTGTGGGATCGCATGCGAAGCCTCCGAAGTGCGACTGAAAGCGGCAACCTGCGCGAGGCAAACGACTCGGGGTCGGCAGAGCAGCGATTCGAGATCTGGAAGGTAGCGTGGAAGGTTCACGAAGCGTTTCCCATCACGGGCGTGGGGTGGGGCGGTTATCCCAACGCGCACGCCGACTTTTCTCGCCTTCCAGGCATCAAGGCAACGGCACGAGGTGCGCGCGATGCGCACAACACGTACCTCACGCTGCTCGGTGAGACCGGGTGGGTGGGCTTCCTCACGTGGATGTCCATGATCGGCCTGATCGTAGCGGCCGCGATTCGTGCGATGCGGCGCGTGCGCCCCTATGCGCCTGACTACGGCATGCAGATCAAGATCGTGCTCCTGGCGCTGCTCTCATTCGCAGTAGCCGGTATGTTCGGGTCGTTCGCCCACATGTCATTCCTATACCTCCACCTCGCGCTGCTCATCGGTCTGGCGCGCGTGACCAACATGGACGTCGATGCGGTGGAGCGCGGGCCCGGCCGCCGACGTGGGGGGCGCTAGCAC
>DAIESF010000107.1 GCA_027346425.1 Gemmatimonadota bacterium
CTTCGCCGTGTCTATGCCGGCCAACGGGAGGGCCATCACCTGTTGCTCGCCGCTCTTCCCGGCGGAGAAAGCGAGCCACTTGCCGTCCTTGGAGAAGGCGAAAGCGCCCACGCCATCCTTGGCGTCGGTAATCTTTCGCGCTTCGCCGCCGTCGGGGCGCATCATGTACAACTGTTGCGTCGCGGCGCCGCCAGCGGCGTCGCGGTTGCTGGCGAAGACGAAGTACGAGCCGTCGGGGGCCCACCGCGGCGACGTCTCGTTCTTGTCATGTGTGAACGTCAGCTGGCGCGTGCTCGCCAGTCCGTCACGCGTGGAGACGACGTAGATGTCGGTGTAGCGCTTGGCCTCCTTCCAGTCCGGGACGGAGAGCGTGTACACCATGCGGCCCCCGTCCGGGCTGATGGCAGCGCTGCCAGCCTGCCGCATGAGCTGCTGGTCCATGAAGGTCATGGGGCGTGGTGCCTGCTGGGCGCTTGACACCGACGCGATCGCGAAGAGCGAGACGATAGCGGCACGTGCGAGGTACATGCGAGAACACTCCGGGCGGT
Organism: Gemmatimonadota bacterium; assembly: GCA_027346425.1. Lineage (GTDB taxonomy): Bacteria > Gemmatimonadota > Gemmatimonadetes > Gemmatimonadales > Gemmatimonadaceae > SCN-70-22. Next base: position 549 of record DAIESF010000107.1, read on the forward strand.
GGGTGGCGCGTGCGGATCCTCCAATTCTACGAGGAACGGGCGTCGGTCGCTGGATGGAAGGGTGCGATCGCCCATCGCTTCTCCGCGGCTCGCCGACCCGCACACGACAGCGCGGGGCCGGATCGAGCTCCGGCCCCGCGCTCGGCGTGTCCCTCTCACGACCCGCCACGATCGCGACGCACGCGTGACCCCGCGGCGTCCGGCCGGCCAAGGGCTACAGGCCATCTCATAAGTGGTCGCCGGCGCGCCGGCGCCCTGCGCCGGCCAGAAGCCGTCGACCATTTATGAGATGGCTTCTACTTGCTCGCGACTCGCAGGCCGAGGTGCTCTCCCTTCCGAAGGTCGAGCCGGGTGCTCTCGAGGTCCTGACCGTTCACCGGATGCGCAAATATCTCCACCGACTCGCGCCTGCTGACGATCCATTGCGGGAGGGTGAGTGTGGCGGTTGAGTTGGCGGCCACGGTGCCGAAACGCACGTCGAAATCGCCCTGGTCCACGTACATGACCACACTCACCGGTCGCTCGTTCTCGACGGTCAGCGTGGTCGCGCTCAGCTCATTGGGCGGGATGACGGCGGTCATCTTGGCTGCCGCAGGTTCCGATGACCATAGGCGGTCGCCAGATGGCACCAGCACTCCCAGCTGTACGCCCGGGTGCACGGGGAAATCCTGCGACTCGAGGTCGTTGCCTCCCTCCGGTTGCACGAAGAGCTGCACGTCGCTCCCCCCGTTCACCACCCAGGAAGGAAGCTTGAGTGTGGCTGTCTGCATGGGGCCCACGACGCCGACACGCACGTCGAACTCTCCCCGGTCGATGAATACGGTCACTGGAACCTTCTTGTCGTTCTGCACGCGTACGGTGGCCTGCTGAGGCGCTGCCTGCCGCCCGGTGCCCTGCGCCCACGCGATCGACGGTGTAGTGACCAGCGTTCCCGCCGTCGCCATGGTTGCGACGAGGGTTGTGATGAATCCGCGCATGATGCCACTCCCATTCTTGGGTACTGACTGCGAGGTGGCGCACCTGGGGCAGCGCTGTCGCGTGATGACATGGCGTCGTCACGGGTGCGCGTTAACTGCATCATCACGATGCACCGCGGTGCCTTGCGGCACGATTACAGTTTGCTCCTTCCCGAGAAAAATGTGACAAGGCGCCGGGCGAACGCGGCGCCGGCTTCCGGGTCCAGTCAGTCCTGCAGTTGGCCGCTAGGGTCCCGCGCCATCGCCGAACGTGAAACGGGGGCGCCGACTTGTCGGCGCCCCCGTTCCCTTCGTGCCCTGCAGGATTGCTTATGCCTTGCGGTCGATACAGCCGGTGTAGAGCTGGTTGTTCCGCTCGGCCTGCGGCACTGGGAGGTTGATGTCGGGGCCGTACGCCGCATTCTTGCGCGGGTTGAGGCCGCCTTCGCCCGGGAATACCTGCGCGGCGGTGAAGCCGTACAGTCGCATCATGCGGCGCAGGTCGCCGAGCCGCTGGCCGCGCCCGAACGTCCAGAAGGCGCGCTCACGGAACAAGAGCTGTTGGCGCGCAGCGGCCGAGCCAGGATCGGTGAGGGGGGGCATCCCCGAGATTGTCAGCGCCCCAATGTTCGTGGGCCCGGTGCGCAGGGCATTGAGCGTCGTGAGCCACGCCGCGTTCCCGGCCGCCAGTTGCGACTCCGCCAGGATGAGGCGGGCGTCGACGTAATTGGCTACGGGGACCGGGGAGTTGAACGCCGGGAAGACCCCTTCCTGGTCGTATGGCGTGACGCCGTCAAAGCCGAACGGAACTCCGGTGCGCTTCGAGACCGGAACACGCGGGTCCTTCGCCGAGACGAACGGCATCGCGTTGGGGATGCGTCCACCCTGGGAGTCGGCCGAGTCCTGCACCGTGTAGCGGCGGGCAGAGATGGCGAGCCCCCAAATGAGGTTGTCCTCGATGCCCTGCGAGCCCGGCCAGGTGAGGTTGAAGGTGAAGTTCGATGGCACCGACGACACGGCGTTGCCGGCCTCGGGGAGCTTGCCTAACGCCAGCAGGGCGCGGCCGCGCCCGACCTGCGCCGCGTAGCGCACGCGGTTGCTGACCGTGTCGGCCCCTGTCCCCACCGCGACCAGCGCCGAGTCGAACGACGCGAGGGCGATGTTGAAGGCAGTCGGCCCGTCGATGGCCGCAGCGATGTCGGGCGTGCCAGTCGAGAGGTCGGCGTACGGCTGCCCGTTGCAGAAGTCGAGCGCCGACTGCAGCTCGGCATACCCCTTGATGAAGAACATCTCGCCGATCTTGGCCTTCGCGTTCGGACTGTAGGTCTGCAGCGCCTTGGCGGCGGCATAGGCCTGGATGCGGGTGCGATGGATCTGCCGGTAGGCGACGGTCACGAGCGAGTTCTGCTCGGTCACGTTGCGCTGGTCGGTCTCGTCGCGCTGGGTAAAGGTGTCGGCCGACTTCCACTCGTCGACCAGGAGGCCCCCATAGAACCACGAGCTTTCGTCGAGGGCGGTCATGAACTTGAAGACGCGGATGGCGCCGACGCGAAGCCCCTCGGCACCGTCGGCCGAGTTGAGGTTTTCCGGGGCGATGATGTCAGGGTCGGTAACGCCGAGGAGCCGGTCGCGGGAACACGCAGCAAGCGTGGCCACCGCGGCCGCCAGGGCGACCGCCCGATATTTCGGGATGTATCGGATCATGTGAGTAGTCACCTCGCGCGGGTCAGAACGCGACGCTGAGTCGAAGGATGTAGTACGTCGGGACGGGCATCGCCTGGAAGTCGCTGGGGAGCGACGACGTGGAGCCCACGTCGGAATTGCTCTCGGGGTCGAGCCCGCTGTAGTCGGTCCAGAGCTTCAGGTTGCGGGCGGCGAAGTTGAGACTGACGTCCTTGGCCCCCCACGCGCGCGACGTGAGCGACTTCGGGATCAGCCAGTTGGCCGAGAGTTCGCGGAAGCGGACGAAGTCAGCCTTCTCCATGAAGCCGGCCTGTGTGCGCGAGGCATGCTCACGCAGCGCCACCGAGCGCGCCTGCTCCCACAGCGGCGCCGACTTGTCGTAGGTGCCGTAGCAGTTGTTGCGGCTTCCGCAACGAATGCGCTCCGTCCCGTTGAGGAGGTAGTGGCCGCCCTTGTAATCAAACAGGGCCGTGAGGCGCAGCTGCTTGCGGAAGAGCTCGACGCTGTTGGTGAGGACCGCCTCGTAGCGCGGGATCGAGTAGCCGACGAAGGTATTGGAGTCGTCGACCGTGATCTCGTTCAGGGTGAGGATCCCATCGCCGTTGGCGTCGTTGTAGCTGCGGATCTTGCGCTGCCAGTACCCGAAGAGCGGATAGCCGGGCTGGTTGCGGGTGGTGGTCCCCACCTGCGGCGCCAACGGGCGTCCCTGGGCGTCGGTGCCTAACGTGAGCAGCTTGTTGTCGTTGGTCGAGCCGTTGATGGAGGCGTTCCAGGTCACGCTGCGGTTGTCGACGAGGAGCGCGTTGAGGAGCACCTCGAGTCCCGTGTTGCGCACCGAACCCAGGTTGGCGCGCTGCGAGGAGTTCCCGGTACCGAGCGATGGCGGGACGACGGCTCCGACGAGGGCGTCCTTGGTGAGCTTGCGGTAGTACGTCACCTCGAGCGAGGCGCGATCACCGAAGAGGCGCGAGTCGAAGCCTCCCTCGAACTCCGTTGCGCGCTCCGGCTTGAGGACGTCGTTGCCGAGCGAAGTGAAGGTGACGCCGGGCTGGTCCAGCGCGGCGACGTTGGATGTCGTCGGGGAATAGTAGCGCAACGCGTCGTTGGCGCCCGGCTGCACACCGGAGGCGCCGTACGCCGAGCGCAGGCGGAACTGGGTCAGCCAGCTCGTCTTCGGGAACCACGCTTCGTCGGAGAGCACGTACGAGGCGCTGAACTTCGGGTAGTAGACGCGCTGGAAGTCGGTGCCGAAGGCGCTGTTCTGGTCGGAGCGCACGGCCGCCGTGAGGAAGAGGCGGTCACGGAGCGCCACCTGCTGTTCGAGGAAGACACCGAAGGTCTTGTTCCGGTCGAACGAAGCGTCGGCCGACTTGGTCGCGCCGCCGTTGATCGTCGTCGCGCCCGGCGTGAGGTTCGACGAACCGGCGCCGTTACGGTCGAAGGTGTTGTTGACCCACTGCGTCCCGAGCGAGGTGCGCGAGGTGACGGCGGTGAACGGGGTGAAGCTGGCGGTGGCGATGCCGTTGACGGTGATCGTGCGGAAGTTCGTGCGGTCATCCTGCACGAAGCCTTGGCGCACCGTCCCCACGTCGGCGCAGGTGCCGCGGCGGCAGAGCTCCTGGTCAATGCGTCCGATGAAGTCCACACCGGCGTCGGCGCGCATCGAGAGCCAGCTCACCGGGCGGTAGTTCACGTTCGTCGAGCCGAGGTATCGGTTGATGTACTGCGTGACCTCCATCTGGAACGACTCGGCCGGGGTGTTGGCGCGGTAGCCGTGCAGGTCGAAGCCGAGGGTGCTGATGCGTCCCGTCTCGTAGCCCGGCCCACCAAAGGCGTTGGAGAGGAGCCCGTACGCATTGTTGTCGTTCTGCGGGAGCCGGTTGGCCAGCGTGATGAAGCCCGAGGAGAACTGGGCGTCGAGTTTGGGGCTGAGCGCGGCGTCGAGGTTGGCGCGGAACGTCCCGCGCTTGAGCGCGTTGGGCGTGGCCCACTCGTCCCTGATCTTGACGTTGAGCGTATCGAGGCGGTGCCGGTCGAACTCGGGAATCTGCAGGAGCCCTTCCTCGTTCTCGTACTGCCCGCTCACGAAGAAGCGCAGCTGCTGCACGCCACCCGACACCTGCAAACCGGCGTTCTGGCGGTTCCCGGTGCCGAGCGGGGTGGTCCGTGAGTTGTCGAAGAGGTTGAACTTGCTGAGCGAGTCGGCGAGGCAGAGCCCGCTCGACACCTGTGTGAGCGAGGTGTTGCGACAGTTGCGGGTGGAGCCGGCCGGCGCGTGCCCCCACAGAGTGTAGGCAGTGGGCCAGGTGTTGTGGTCTTGAATCAGCCCGCTCTCGCCGAAGACGCTGTAGCGCGTCGCGCCGGCGCGGCCGCGCTTGGTCGTGATGACGATGACGCCGTTGGAGGCGTCGGTGCCGTACAGCGTTGCAGCCGAGGGGCCCTTCACGATCTCGATGCTCTCGATCTCCGACGGGTTGATGTCCTGGGCGCGGCTCTGGGCGGCGCCACCCGTGAAGATGTTCCCCGAGATGGAGCCGTTGTCGGAGCGCATGCGCACGCCGTCGATCACATAGATCGGGTCGTTGACCAGCGAGATCGAGTTGACGCCGCGGATGCGAATGCGCGCGCCGACGCCGGTCGCGTTCCCCGGCATGACCTGGACGCCGGGCGACTGCGCCACGAGGAGCGACGCCATGTCGGTGACCGGCGCCGATGCCGTACGCTGCGTGACGTCGACCGAGGTCACCGAGTTGCCAAGTTCGACGCGGCGCTGCTCGCCGGTGGCAGTCGTGACGACTTCGGCGAGCTTGATGATTGCCTGCACCATGTCGAAATCGACCGTGAGGGTCTGCCCCGCGGCGATGGTGACCGGCTTCTTCTGTTCGGTGTAGCCGACGCGGAGCACGCGTAGGTCGTACGTCCCGGCCGGGACGTTCCGCAGCGTGTAGCGCCCGTCGGCGCCGGTGGAGGTAAAGATCGACGTGCCGATGACGATGACACGCGACTCGGGGAGCACTTCGCCCGACCCCTGCGCTGCCACACGTCCGGTGATCGTGCCGCCCTGTGCGAGGGCGGTGCTGCTCACCAGCGTGAGGAGTGCGGGGGCGGCGAGGAGAGCGCGCAACCGCGCTCGAGCCTGACCGAGGACACCCATGGTGGATCTCCAATGAATTGTGGATGAAACGCGACGGCCGGATGGCCGATCTCTCGCTCGGGGCGCGGGCAGGGACACCGCCATGCTACCCGGAGAAAAGAGGGGCCCAACTTACCCTGCGCTACCCTTGACGGAAAGGACGAATGCTGCCGTGCGCAGGCTGAACTTCCGTTAATCGGAACGAAGTGCCGAGGAGGGGTATGGAATAGGGCGCGCGCACGCGCGCGATCACCAGGTCGTTGTTCCCCCTTCTGGCCAGGTGGTCGAGTGCCGAGTGCACGTCGCGCGGGGTCGAACGCCAGTTCGGCCCCGCGCGTTTTGTTCGGACAGGCAGTAGTTTCGCCGCGAGGTTCAATCCAGTCCTGGTGCTGATTTCATGATTCGCTCGCATTCTCCCGTCGCTGCGCTCGCTGCCTTTGCGGTTCTTTTGCCGCTTGCCCCAGTGGGCGCCCAGTCCACGGCGCGGGCGGACGTACTGATCCGCGGCGGCACGGTCATCGATGGCACGGGGAGCGCCGCGCGCGTGGCCGACGTCGCCATTACCGGCGACCGGATCACCTTCGTTGGTGATGCCCGCCGGGGAGGCGTGCAGGCGGTGCGCGAGATCGATGCCCGCGGCCTGATCGTTGCCCCGGGATTCATCGATCCGCACACGCACACTTATGGTGACCTCGAGAGCGACCGCGTCGAGCGGCGTACCAACGCGCCGTACCTCATGCAGGGGGTGACGACGGTCGTGGCGGGGAGTGATGGCGGTGGCCCGGTAGACGTGGCCGATCACTTCGCACGATGGGAGCGGCAGGGGATCGGGACGAACGCGGCCCTCTTTGTCGGCTTCGGGACGGTGCGTGGAAAGGTGCTGGGGATGTCGTCCGCCGCGCCTAACGTGGACCAGCTCACCGTCATGAAGGCGATGGTCGGGAAGGGGGTGGACGAGGGAGCGCTGGGCTTGAGCACGGGGCTCTACTACGCGCCGCAGAGCTATGCTACCACCGAGGAGGTGATCGCCCTCGCGCGCGAAGCCGCCATCCGCGGCGGCGTGTACGACTCCCACATGCGCGACGAGAGTTCGTACACCATCGGGTTGATGGGGTCGATCCGCGAGACGCTGCGCATCGGCAAGGAGGCGGCGATCCCGGTCCACATTGCGCACATCAAGGCGCTTGGCGTCGACGTGTGGGGACAGAGCGACAGCGTGATCGCGCTCGTCAACCGCGCCCGCAAGGATGGCCAGGAGGTCACGGCCGACCAGTATCCGTACACGGCCAGCGGGACCGCCGTCGGCGCCTCGCTCCTCCCGCGGTGGGCCGAGGCGGGCGGGCGCGATTCGCTGCGCGCGCGCATCACCAACCCGGAGTTTCGCGATCGCCTGGTGGCCGAGATGCAGAACAATCTGCGGCGTCGCGGAGGGGCCAAGTCGCTCCTCATCACCGGGGGGCGCGACCGCGCCCTGGTCGGGAAGACGCTCGAGGACATCGCCAAGGCGCGCAACGCCGACCCGATTCTTACCGCGCTGGAGATCATCATGAACGGCGACGCCGGCGTGGCGTCGTTCAACATGAACGAGGACGACATCACCCGTTTCATGCGCGAGCCGTGGGTCTTCACCGGCTCCGACGGCTCTGATGGGCACCCGCGAAAATACGGGACGTATCCTCGCAAGATCCGCGAGTACGTGATGGGGAAGCACGTCATCACCCTCGAGCAGATGGTGCAGCGCTCCAGCCGCGAGGTAGCGCGCGCGTTGGGCATGGGGCAGCGCGGGACGCTGGAGCCCGGGTACATGGCCGACGTCATCGTCTTCGACACCGCCAAGGTCGCCGAGCGTGCCACCTACGAGCAGCCCGAGCGCCTGGCGGAGGGGATGCAGTACGTGATGGTCAACGGCAAGCTCGCAGTCAGCGAGGGGAAGCTGACCGGGGTGCTAGCCGGCCGACCGGTGCGGAGAACCAAGCCATAGCCGTCGACGCATGACGCCCTGCCCGCGCGAGGTGCACATCGGCGCCCCCTGCTCGGGCGCGCGCGACGTGCTGGGCAGGGGGCTCGCGCTTCTCGCGGCGGTTGTTGTCGTCGCGTGTTGCGCCACAGCGCTCCCGGCACAGGTGCCGATCCTCTACGCGCTCTCCGCGCAGCAGAACCCGCCCGGAATGCGCTGGCAGCGCATCGATACCCCGCACTTCACGGTCATATTTCCGCAGGCGCTGGACCGTGAGGCGCAACGGGCGGCGACGCTGCTCGAGCGCTCCTACGAGCCGCTCACCCGGTCACTGGCCCGCAAGCCCGAGCATATTCCCGTCGTCCTCAACAACAGCTCGGCGATATCCAATGCCTTCGTGGCGTGGGGGCCACGGCGCTCGCAGTGGTATGCGATGCCCAACACCACCGTCGACATGCTGGGGCCGGTGGAGTGGTACTCGTTGCTGGCGGTGCACGAGGGGCGCCACATCGTGCAGGAGCGCGCGGTGCGCACCGGCATCATCGGGGTCCTGTCCCGCCTCTTTGGTGACAACACGACGGCGTTCTTCGGAGGCGCGCTCTACTTCCCGGCCTGGTTCTGGGAGGGTGACGCCGTGGGGATGGAGACCGCCCTCACTGCCGACGGACGCGGACGGCAGCCGAGCTTCACGCAGCGGATTCGGGCGCTCTCGCTCGACGGCCAGCGCTACCCCTACTACCCCGCCTGGCAGGGGTCGTATCGGACGTACTATCCCGACTGGTACGAACTGGGTTACGTCCTCACGACGCACGTGCGGCGTACCTATGGCGATTCGGTGTGGCGACGCGTGATCACGCGCGCGGCGCGCAATCCTGTTGCCCCGCTGGCACTCGACCGGGCGCTCAAGCACGAGACCGGGCGATCGCTGGTGGAGCTGCATCTGGATGCCGTGCACGCGCTCGATTCGCTCTGGCGCGCGCAGCAATCCATGGTCGCCGAGACGCCGGCGCGCGTGCTCCAACTGTCGTCGGCCGACTATCGCGAGTTCACGCTCCCGCAATTCGCTGGTGACGGGAGTATCATCGCCCTCTATACGGACCTCTCCACCACCAAGCGGCTCGTCCGCATTCGCGACGGCAAGATCGAGGTGTTGCACACGGGAATCGGGCTCTATGGCGAGCTGCAATTCCATGTGAGCGGCAAGACGGTGGTGTGGAGCGAATACGAGGTGTCGCCGCGCTGGGGCGAGCAGAGCTTCCTCGTGATCAAGACGCTGGACCTCGATACACGGGAAGTCCGCACGCTCACGCATCGCTCGCGTTACTTCGCTCCGGCCCTCTCCCCCGACGGGTCGCGCATCGCCGCCGTGCACTTCTCCCCGGCGCGCCAAGCGACGATCGCCCTGCTCGATGCCCGCACCGGCTCCGAGTTGCGGCGCATACCCAACGAACCCGGCCAGTTCCTGGTCACCCCGACGTGGGCGCCCGACGGGCGGGCGCTCTACGTCGTCGCGATCCATCCGTGGCGGGGGAACGCGCTGGTACGCGTCCCGGTGGATGGAGCGCCGTCCGACACCATCATCCCGTTCACCCACGACGCCATCTCGCGTCCGGTGGCGACGGCGACCCGGGTCTACTTCGGGAGCCCACGCTCGGGGATCGACAATGTGCACGTGGTCGACCTGGCCACGCGCGCCGTCTTTCAGGTCACGTCGCGACGACTGGGGGCAATGTGGCCCAGCCTCTCACCACGGGGCGATCGCCTTGCCTTCAGCGACTACTCGGTGCATGGCTACGACGTCGCCGAGATGTCGCTCGATTCGCCGAGCGCTACCCCGGTGACATTCGGTGACGCTCCGACCCCGCCGTTCGCGGCGGCGCTCGTGCAGCAGGAACAGCAGGGGAGCATCCTCGATTCGCTCCCCGACACGACGTGGGAATCGCGCCCCTTTACCGGGTGGTCACGACTCTTCGACTTCCACTCACGTACGCTCGCGCCCTCGAGCGACGGGGTGAATACGGGGCTGGCGTTCGAGTCGCGAAATGTGCTGAACACCGTGGGTCTCGTGATCGGGCCGACCTTCAACGCGAACGAGGAGACGTTCGCGCTCGAGGGAGGGGTGAGTTACGCCGGCCTCCCGGTCATCGCCGACCTCTCCGCGCGGATCGGGTCGCGCGCTTCGACCTACGCGGACAGCGTCGGAGCGCAGCAGGGGTACAGCTGGCGAGAACAGTCGGTGGCCGCTCGGCTGCGCCTCCCCCTGACGCGGCTCAACGGGCAGGTTCGGCAATCGCTGGTGGCCAGCGCCGCGCTCGGTCGCACGCACATCAGCGAGCAGCCGGTCGCCTTCCGCTACGAGAACGGCAACGGCGACTTCAGCACCGTCAGCTACATGGTCTCCGCCTCGCAGGTGCGGAGTGCCGCCCATCGGGCGCTCTATCCAGTCGGTGCCGTGCTGACGGGCGTCTACACCCACACGCCGTTCGGGAGCGACTTCCGGTCGCACCAGGCGTCGATCGTCGGTGCCGCCTATCTCCCCGGGTTCCGGCGCGATCACGCACTGGTGCTCGACGCCGCCCGTGAGGAACAACGCCCGGAGAACTATCGCTTCTCGTCATGGCTCCGCTTTCCGCGCGGCTACGATTCGCGTTTCCATGAGACGTTGAGCAGGGCGGGGGTAACGTATTACCTCCCGCTGTTCTATCCCGATATGGCGTTAGGCAACTGGCTCTACTTCCGCCGCGTGCAGGCGAACGTCTTCGGCGACGTGGGGCGAGGGGAGGCGCGCGACGGGTCGCAACGCAAAGACTATCGGTCGGTGGGGAGCGAGGTGACGGTCGACGTCTCGCCGTTCGGGTTGCGCGCGACGCTGCGCATGGGGGTGCGCGTGAGTCGCACGCTCACGAATGGGGGGCGGACAGTCGCGGCGCCGGTCATCTATCTTCAGTAGGGAGAAGACGAGAAGACGAGAAGACGAGAAGACGAGGTACGACGGCTACGACGCTGGTTGTGGTTGCGCGATGCCGAACTGGTAGATCGTGCGAGAGTGGAAGGTGCGGTGGGGGCGCAGGATGCAGTTGGGGAAGTGCGGCTGGTTGGGGGAATCGGGGAAGTGCTGCGTCTCGAGGCAGAGGCCGGCGTGGCGACGGAAGCATTTTCCTTCACTCGCGGCGATCGAACCGTCGAGGAAA
>DAIESF010000115.1 GCA_027346425.1 Gemmatimonadota bacterium
CACGGTGGACGACAACGGGCGCGGCATCCCGGTGGACATGCACCCGACCGAGCGGCTCCCGGGGCTCGAGGTGGCGATGACGGTCCTCCACGCCGGCGGCAAGTTCGACAAGGACAGCTACAAGGTGTCGGGCGGCTTGCACGGCGTCGGCGTCTCGGTGGTGAACGCCCTCTCCGAACAGCTCAAGGTGTGGGTGAAGCGCGACGGGAAGGAGTACTACATGGACTTCCGCCGCGGCACGACCACCACGCCGCTCAAGACGTTAGGCAAGGTGAAGGACAAGGAGACGGGGACCAAGGTCTACTTCAAGCCCGACCCCGAGATCTTCACCGAGCTGCGGTACGACTACTCTACGCTGGCCAACCGGTTGCGCGAGCTGTCGTACCTCAACAAGGGGGTGACCATCACCCTGACCGACGAGCGGGGCGACGAATCCAAAACGGAGACGTTTCACGCCAAGGGCGGGCTCCAGGAGATGGTGAAGTTCCTCAACGCCAACAAGAAGCCGTTGCACACCGAGGTGCTGTACCTCGAGACCGAGAAGGACGACATCGGGATCGAGATCGCGCTCCAGTACAACGACGGCTACAACGAGAACGTCTTCACCTTCGTCAACAACATCAACACGCACGAGGGCGGGACGCACCTCACCGGCTTCAAGGCCGCCCTGACCCGCACCATCAACACCCACGCGCAGAAGGGGAACTTCCTCAAGAAGGCCGACTTCACCCTCTCCGGCGACGACGCGCGCGAAGGGCTGACGGCGGTCGTCTCGGTCAAGGTGCGCGAACCGCAGTTCGAGGGGCAGACCAAGACCAAGCTCGGGAATTCCGAGGCCGAGTCGGCCGTCAAGACGGTGGTGAACGACTGGCTCAGCGCATACCTCGACGAGCACCCGCGCACCGCCAACATCATCATCGAGAAGGCGGTGTCGGCGGCACGGGCACGCGAAGCGGCCCGCAAGGCGCGCGACCTCACCCGCAAGAAGTCGGCGCTCGACGTCGGCACGCTCCCGGGCAAGCTCGCCGACTGCTCCCTCTCCGACCCGGCCATGTGCGAGCTCTTCCTGGTCGAGGGCGACTCGGCCGGCGGCTCGGCCAAGCAGGGGCGCAATCGCGAGTTCCAGGCGATCCTCCCACTGCGCGGCAAGATCATCAATGTCGAGAAGGCGCGCATCGACAAGGTCCTCTCCAACGAGGAAATCCGCACGATCATCACGGCAATCGGCTCCGGGATCAAGGACGAGTTCGAGCTGGAAAAGGCGCGGTACCACAAGATCATCATCATGACCGACGCCGACGTGGACGGGGCGCATATCCGCACGCTCCTGCTCACGTTCTTCTTCCGGCAAATGCGCGAGCTCATCGAGGCGGGCTTCATGTACATCGCCCAGCCCCCGCTCTACCGCGTGGCCAAGGGAAAGCAGGAGTTCTACGCCTACGACGAGCGGGAGCGCGAAGCGTACACCGAGCGCCTGGGCGGATCGGACCGGGGCTCGGTCAACATCCAGCGCTACAAGGGGCTGGGGGAGATGAACAAGGAACAGCTCTGGGACACCACGATGGATCCCGATCGCCGTACCCTCATGCGCGTGACCATGGAAGACGCGATCCTCGCCGACCAGATCTTCCAGACGCTCATGGGCGACGACGTCGAGCCGCGCAAGGCGTTCATCGAGGCCAACGCGCGATTCGTCAGCAACCTCGATATCTAGCGTCCTCGCGCACACCCCCGGCGCGATCCCTGCCGGGTGGAGGCACCCATGACCGGCACCCCGTCGGACGACGAAGGCGGCGTCACCCCACCAGGGGCGGCGCCGCCTTCGTCACAGACGCCGGATGAACCGACCCTCGGCACCCTGGTCGCGTCGTTCACCAGGCGATCTCCCGACGCCGCGCTGGTAGCGATGGCGGTCACCGGCCTCGCGGGAGCGACGGCGATCGCCCTCCTCGCCCCCACATGGTGGCGAGCCGTTCCGCTGTTCATCCTCCTCGCCGCTGCAGGGAGTTGGGGAATCGCCGAACGCGAACGCGGGGCGACTGGGGGGCGCGGCGCGGTATTCGCCGCGGTTCGCGCGCTCGCCGTACTCGCGAGCGTCGGTGCCGTCGCGATGCTGGTGCTCGCATTCTTCGGTTTGGCGCTCGGCACCTGGATCTCGTAGCGCCGCGCGTCGACGCCGCAACTACCGTTGAGACCGGCTCGTCGACAGCCGCAATCGGTGGACGGACAGAGGCAAGTGCGGACGCGCGAGCCAGCGCCGGTCGGCGAACGGGTTGCGCGCGTTTCACCCACGTCCTATCTACGAACAGCGGGCGCTTGGGCACAGCAGCGCCGCTGACTTCAACCGTGGAGCACATATATGCAACGTCACCTGATCGCGGCGCTTGCCGCACTCCTCCTTCCGTTCGCCGGCGCGCAGGCACAGGCCTGCCTCGGGCTCGCATCGCTGACCGGCACTCCCACCAACCTCACCGTGGGGGCGCTCTTCACCGATGGCGCGAAGGCACTCGAGGCTCGCGTCGGGATCGGCTCGTCGATCGCGTTTGGCGGCGTTTCGGCGCAACTGTGGGATCACGACGACGTCGACGGCACGAGCAAGGGGATCGCCATCGATGGAGGCCTCAACTACCTGGTCGGCGTCCGCCGGAACGTGTCGGTGTGCCCGGTCGGTACCCTGGGCTACCTGAATCACCCGGATGTGAGGGTGCTGGGCAACAACTACGGATCCAGCGAGACCTACGGCACCGCCGGCGTCGCCGTCGGCGCCGAGTTGGGGACACAGTCAACGATGCGCCTCATCCCGTTCGCCGCGCTCCAGGCCGCGTACAATCGCTTCACAGTAGACGCCGGGGCGGGGAGCGAGTCCAACGGTGAGACTTACGGGCTCCTCTCCGGCGGGCTGAGCTTCGTCCTGACCCCCACGGTCCTCCTGCGCCCACACATCAGCATCCCGATCGGGCTGGAGGGATCGGACCCCACGTACGGCGTGGGGCTCTCGTTCGGCTTCGGCAGGCGCTGACCGTCACGCGCCAGCTGGCGCGACTACTCCGACTTTCCGTAGTTGGCCAGCTGGCGCGCGTACACCAGGTGCACTGCGACGATGGCGGCGATCGGGATCGCCGCCCCGATGTAGGCGAGCGTCGCGTGAATCCGATCGATCCCCCCGGTGGGCGACGGTGTCGATCCCCAGGCGATCAGCGCGAAGAGCGCGACGCATCCGCCAGCAACCGTCAGGGCGCCGAGTGACGCCACCTTGGCGTGCTTCTTCATGTCGATGTCCATGCGTTCTCCGACGGGGATTCGGGATGGCGCGCGAGGTCCATGTCGCGCGGACCGGTGCGTGCGGAAAATGACGCGTGGAAATCCCGAGGAAAAGTCCCCCGCTTCGAAGTCACATGAACTTCGGCACGCTTGTTCCCGTCGGGCGCGCACACGCGGTACGTTTGGCGCGCCCGCTCCCGCCATGTCGGGAGGTTCCCCGCTCACGAGGACTCGCGTTCATGTTCGTCACCCTCCGCCCCCGCCTTCGTCACTGGCGCCGCCCGTGCGTCGCCGTTGCGGCCCTGATCACCGCCCTCTCGGCGACGGCGGCATCCGCCCAGGCGCGCCGCCTCCCCAGCGCGGTGCCGTCCGCCGCGACGATGGCCGAATCGACCTTCGCCTCGCTCAGCTACCGGAACATCGGCCCCGCCAACATGTCGGGACGGATGGCCGACGTGGAAGGAGTGGCCGGCGACCCCTCCATCATCTACGTCGGCAGCGCATCGGGCGGCGTGTGGAAGTCCACCAACGCCGGGACCACGTGGACGCCGATCTTCGACCGGCAGCCGGTGCAATCGATCGGCGATCTCGCGGTCGACCCGACGAACCACGAGGTGGTGTACGTCGGCACGGGAGAGGGGAACGTCCGCAACTCGGTCTCGTTCGGCGACGGCGTGTATAAGACGACCGATGGAGGGGCGACGTGGCGCCACGTGGGGCTCGGCGACACGCGGCACATTCCGCGCATCGTCATCAACCCCAAGGATCCGCGCAAGGTGTACGTCGCCGCCATCGGGCACGCCTTCGGCCCTAACGAGGAGCGCGGCGTGTTCATGAGCGAGGACGCAGGTGAGACGTGGAAGAAGGTGCTGTACACCGACAACCGCCACGGCGCATCGGACCTCGATATCGATCCGCAGAACCCGAACATTCTGTACGCGGGGATGTGGTACTTCGACCGCAAGCAATGGACACACCGTTCGGGCGACGAGAGCGGGGGGGTGTACCGGTCGGTTGATGGCGGCCGCACCTGGCAGAAGATGACCAAGGGGCTCCCCAAGCTCATGGGACGCATCGGGATCAAGGTCGCCCCCAGCGAGCCCAACGTGGTATACGTCGTCGCCGAGACGCGGGAGGGCTACGTCTTTCGCTCCGACGATCATGGCGAGACCTGGCGCAAGGTGAGCGACAACGCCCATACGCTGGGGCGCGGCTTCTACTACGCCGACCTGCGCGTCGACCCGCAGAACCCGGACCGGCTGTACACGTTAGGCATGGCATACTCGTTCTCGATCGACGGCGGGAACACCTTCAAGCCGGTGACCGGCAATTTCCACGGCGATCACCAGACGATGTGGATCGACCCCGTCAATCCGAAGCGCCTCTTCATGGGTGACGACGGCGGCCTGAGCGTTTCCTACGATCAGGGGAAGAGCTGGGAGTGGTTCCAGAACATCCCGGTGGGGCAGTTCTACCAGTTGAGCTACGACATGCGCGAGCCGTTCTTCCACGTCGCCGGCGGGCTGCAGGACAACGGTGTCTGGACCGGTCCGACGCGCTCGCGCGGCGCAGCGGTGATGGCGAGCGACTGGCGCTTCATCCAGAACGGGGACGGCTACTACGCGATCTCGCATCCAGACGACCCCGACAACTTCCTCAGCGACTACCAGGCCGGCGGGATCCAGGCCACCAACCTGCGCACCTTCGAACAGCGGGAAGCCTCGCCACAGGCGAAGCGCATGGATGGCTATGCCGCCGACTCCAACACGGTGCGCTTCAACTGGAACGCACCGATCGTCCAGTCGCCCCACGACAAGCACGTGGTCTACTTCGCCGGGAACATCGTCTTCCGCTCCAACGACTGGGGGAAGACCTGGACCGCGATCTCGGGCGACCTCTCGAAGAACGACAAATCGCGCCAGGGCGACGCCGGCGGCCCGATTCTCAAGGAGA
>DAIESF010000124.1 GCA_027346425.1 Gemmatimonadota bacterium
GAGGTCGAACTGGGGACCGGGCATACGCAGTCGCTCCCGTGGCTCACGTCGCTGGAGACTCCGGTGGCCGTGTTGCAGTTGACGGGAGCGATCGTGGGGGGCGACGGGCGGGCGATCCGCATCGGCGCCCGAGTGGGCGCCGATGCGGATCGCCTAACGCTTTCCGGGCGGCCTGCGCTTCGCGGCTTTCTTCGCGGCTTCCTTCGTGGTGCTCTTCGCGGCTCCCTTGGTGGCTCCCTTGGTGGCTCCTTTGGTGGCCCCCTTCTTCCCCCCCTCCCCGGCAGGTGCACGCCCGGTCGCGTTCCTCTGCTTCGGCGCCGGCGTGGCGGGGGCTGCTTCGTTGACGGCAGGGGGCTGAGCGGGAGGCAATTCCTCGGCGATGACCGCTGCGGCGACGGGCGCGACGGCCGGGATCACCTCGATCTCGGCCGATGGCTTGGGCACCATCCGAAAGAAGAGGATGGAGAGGGGGGGGAGGGTGATGGTGATCGATCCCGGGCGCCCGTGCATCGACGCGTCCTCGGTCGCCACTCCGCCGAAGTTCCCCCACCCCGCGCCCCCATAGGTCGCGGCGTCGCTATTGAGGACCTCGTCCCATCGCAGACTCTCCGGCACCCCCACGCGGAACCCGCGCCGTGGCACCGGGGTGAAGTTGCACACGGCGAGCATGGCCCGCGAACGGTCGCCGTTGTAGCGGAGGAAGCTCACGACGCTCTGCTCCGAATCGTTGCTGTCCACCCATTCGAAGCCATCGGGTTCGTTGTCGCGCTCGTGCAGTGCCGTCTCGCTGCGGTACAGCGCATTGAGGTCGGCGACCCACTGCTGCAGTCCGCGATGCTCCGGCGCCTGCAGCAGGTGCCAATCGAGCGAGGCGTCGTGGTTCCACTCGCGATACTGCCCGAACTCGCACCCCATGAAGAGGAACTTCTTCCCGCTCTGGCCGAACATGTAGCCGAGGAGGAGGCGCAGGTTGGCACGCTTCTGCCAGGGGTCGCCCGCCATCTTGTTGATGAGCGACCCCTTCCCGTGCACCACCTCGTCGTGCGAGATGGGGAGGACGTAGTTCTCCG
This sequence comes from Gemmatimonadota bacterium, assembly GCA_027346425.1. GTDB lineage: Bacteria > Gemmatimonadota > Gemmatimonadetes > Gemmatimonadales > Gemmatimonadaceae > SCN-70-22. The sequence continues at coordinate 1,071 of DAIESF010000124.1, forward strand.
CGAAGGCGTACATCATCCGGAAGGTGATCTTCTGGTGATGATAGCTCCGGTAGATGGGATCGTGGGCGAAGTAGTCGAGCGTGTCGTGCATCCACCCCATGTCCCACTTGAGCCCGAACCCTAACCCGCCGATGTATACGGGGCGCGTGACCATCGGCCACGCGGTGGAGTCCTCGGCGATCGTCTCGGTGTCGGGGTGTTCGCGATAGACGCTCTCGTTGAGGCGCCGGAGGAAGTCGATCGCCTCGAGGTTCTCGCGCCCCCCGTGACGATTCGGAATCCACTCCCCCTCCCTCCGCGAGAAGTCGAGGTAGAGCATCGAAGCCACCGCGTCCACGCGCAGCCCGTCGGCATGGAACGTCTCCAGCCAGAAGAGGGCATTCGAACGCAGGAAGTTCTGCACCTCGTAGCGCCCGTAATTGAAGATGTAGCTCCCCCAGTCGGGCTGGTGTCCCTTGCGCGGGTCGGCGTGCTCGTAGAGGTGCGTCCCGTCGAAGTACGAGAGCCCGTGCGCGTCAGTAGGAAAGTGCGAGGGGACCCAGTCGAGGATGACGCCGATCCCACGCTGGTGCAGCGTGTCGATCAGGAACATCAGGTCCTGCGGCGTCCCGTAGCGCGAGGTCGTCGCGAAGTAGCCGGTCACCTGGTACCCCCACGACCCGTAGAACGGATGCTCCATCACCGGCATCAGCTCGACGTGCGTGAAGCCCATACGCTCCACGTAGTCGGCCAGGCGCGGTGCGATCTCCCGGTACGACAGCGAACGGTTCCCCTCCTCGGGGACGCGCATCCACGATCCGACGTGCACCTCGTAGATGGACATCGGACCGTTCATCGCCCGCTTCGATGCCCGGGCCTTCATCCATTCGGCGTCGCCCCAGCTGTACCCCATGTCCCATACGATCGACGCGGTCCGTGGGGCGACCTCGCAGAAGTAGCCGTATGGGTCGGCCTTGTCGACCGTGTACCCACCCGTGCGCCCGACGATGTGGTACTTGTAGTGGGCACCGTGCCCCACTCCCTCGATGAAGACTTCCCAGATCCCCGACTGCGCGCGCATCCGCATGGGGTGCGCGTCACGTCGCCACCCGTTGAAGTCGCCCACCACCGCCACCGACGCCGCGTTCGGCGCCCACACGGCGAAGACCGTCCCCGCCACACCGTCGGCCACGTGCGGGTGCGCCCCAAGCGCGTAGTGCGCGTGGTCGAGCGTCCCCTCGCAGAACAGATGAACCGTCGTTGGGTCGAGGAGGGAGACGTCGTGGCGGGCGCTGAGCATGGTGAGGTTCCCGATCAGCTGCGTGCGGCGGCGAGTGCACGCACCGCCTCGGCCAGAGCCAGCACGCGTCGCTGGTCCGGGGCCTGGGCCGATGCGTCGTCGAGCATTGCAGCCAGGGCCGTGAGCCTGGCGCGCCGCGCGCGCGGCGCGGCCTTCTCGGCGGCTGCGAGATCACGCGCCACCTGCGCCAGCTTGTCGGTAGCCAACCCCTGGTTGCGTGTCAGCTGGTCGACGTACGAACGCGCCACCGCAAACGAGGCGGGCCACACGAAGCGCAGCTGCATCTGCGGGTTGAACTCGTCGACTCTGATCAGCTTGGCTGCGTCGAGTTCGTTCTGCGAGAGAAATTCGCTCGGCGTCAGCTGCAAAACATCGAGGCCGCGGGCGACCTCCGATCCGTAGATGAGACCGTTGTACCAGTACGCCGACCAGTTGCCGC
>DAIESF010000180.1 GCA_027346425.1 Gemmatimonadota bacterium
AACGAGTTGCGGCTGGAGGGACGGAACATTCTCGACGCCACCCGGACCGCGGCGGTCCTCCGGCTGCGTCCGATCATGATGACGGCGCTCGTCGCCGCCCTTGGCCTCCTCCCGGCCGCGTTGTCCACGGGCGTCGGGTCGGACTCGCAGAAGCCGTTCGCCCTGGTCATCGTCGGCGGGCTCTTCTCGCGGCTCCTCATCAGCGGCTTCCTGACCCCGGTCCTCTACCTGATGGTCGCGAAGGACGGCGATCACCTGGAGGTGTGAGCGAGGACGCGACGGGCAGCGGGGGGGCGGCGCGGAGGAGCGCCTCGCTCCCTGCGGGAGTTGTTGGCGCGCCGGGGCGTCGCTAAGCTACAGTGATGCGCTATCGCCGCCTCGCCCTTCGCCTGCTCGCCGCCCTCGTGGCGGTGGTGCAGGGCTTTGCGCCCGGGGCGGCGTCGATCATTGACGCGCGCCCCGCGGCGCTCGCCAGCTCCGAACGGGCCGTCACGCACTTCGAGGAGCCCGGCTCCCCGCACGCCATCGCCCACCAGGAACACTGTGTCCTGTGTCATGTGGCGACGCAGAGCGCGGCGGTGCCCGTCGCGGCGCTTCCCGTGGGCGACACGGGGGTAGGGGCATGGCCCGCGCGCGCCGCCTGGTTCGCGCACGCCGCCGCCGAGTCGGCCGGCAACCTCCGATCGCGGGCCCCACCCGCCTGAGTGACCCGCGACGCGCCCCTGGGCGCACGCGGACATCGCACATCCACTGACGCTTCGCCCGACTGGCGCCTTATCGCGCCGTCCGGGCCTCACGCCATGTCGCGAGTTCACTCATGTCTTGCTTTCCATCCGTTCGGGGCGCGTTCGTCGCGATCGTCCTGACCGTCGCCGCCCCGCTCCGGGCGGACGCTCATGAACCCGCCGTCCGCTCGCACGCAGCCATCGCGCCCGGAATCGTCGGGACGGTGAAGGATTCGACCGGCCGGCCGCTCGCCAATGCACAGGTCGTAGTGAGCGTGGTCAACCGCGCCCTCCAGACCGACGCCAACGGCGCCTTCGCCGTACGAGGGCTCGCGCCGGGAGTCTATCACGTCGATGTCTCGCTGATCGGCTACGCGCCGCAGCATGCCGTGGTCACCGTCCCCGAATCGGGCCCCGACGTCGTCCTCAACATCGTGCTTCGCGAATCGCCGTTGCGGCTGACCGGCGTCCTGGTGAGCGCCGCCCCGACCGGAACGGATGCGTTAGGCGTCACCCAGGCCGCGGTCGAGCTGTCGGGGAAGGGGCTCGCCCTCCATCTCGGGAGTTCGGTCGCGCAAACGCTCTCCACTGAGCCGGGGATGGCCATGCGCTTCAACGGCCCGATGGCCAACGTCCCCGTGATTCGCGGACTCACGGGCGACCGCATCCTCGTCCTCCAGGACGGTGAGCGCACCGGCGACCTGTCGTCCGCCTCGGCCGACCATGCGCTGTCGATCGATCCGTTCAGTGCCGACCGCATCGAGGTCATTCGCGGACCGGCCTCGCTCCTGTATGGCAACAACGCTCTCGGTGGCGTGGTGAACGTCATCGCCAACGACATCCCCACCGACGTCCCCGCGCGTGCGAGCTTCTTTCTCGGCGGTCAGGGTGAGTCGGTGACCCCGGGGGGAGTTCTCGGCGGCGGAACCACGATCCCGCTCGGTTCCCGCATCGCCCTCTCGGCACGGGGCACCTGGCGGAACACCAACGACCTGCGGGTCGGCGGACGCGGGACACTGGCCAACACCGACGCCAGCAGCAATGGCGGCTCGATCGGTCTCGGCTATGCTGGAGAGCGGGTGCAGGTCGGGGCAGCATTGCGCGCAACGTCGTTCGAGTTCGGCGTCCCGTTCCCTGTCGATGGCGAGCCGATTCGCCTCGATGGCCAGCGCACGCAGGGGGCGATGCGGGCCACGCTCAACACCGGCGCCAGGCTCGTTCCCACCGTGCGCGTGGATGGCACCGTGCAGCGTTACTCGCACGACGAGATCGAGCCGAGCGGCGTGGTGGGGACCAACTTCCTGCTCAACACGCAGACGTTCAACGTGAGCGCCCGGACGCAGGGGCAGCGCCTGACGGGGACGATCGGCCTCCAGGGGTACTTCCGCGACTACAAGCCGACGGGAGACGAGGCCTTCACGCCGGGGGCGACGAACCGCAACGTCGGCGTCCTCCTCTTCCAGGAACTCCCGCTTCGGCGCGGGACGCGCGCCGATGCGCGTGTCCCCAAGCTACAGCTGGGTGCGCGCTACGATTGGTTCACGCTGGCGTCCAAGGATGCTGGGGGGCGCTTCGGGCCCGGGGAGTTGCGCGACTACAATAGCGCGTCTGCCTCGTTAGGAATGAGCCTCCCCCTGGGACACACCGCGAACTTCAGCATCAACGCCCAGCGTGCCTTCCGCGCCCCCACGGTAGAGGAGGTCTTCGCCGATGGATTTCACGTGGCGGTGGGAACGTACGACGTGGGGAACCGCGCCCTGACGTCGGAAGTGAGCACCGGGATCGAGGGGATCCTGCGCACCCAAATCACGAAGGGGTTCGCGCAGGTGAGCGCATACCTCAATGCGATCGGCGACTACATCGCCCCGCGCGCGGTCGGGACGACCGTGGTGCAGGGGGAAAGCGGCCCGGTCGATGTTCCGTTGGTGAACTTCGTGCAGCAGGACGCCCGCCTGTACGGCGTCGAGGCCCAGGGCGAGGCCGAGGTGGCCCGGCATTGGGTGGTTGGAGTGACGGCCGATTGGATCCGCGGGCGCTTCTCCGACGATACCAACCTCCCGTACATCCCGGCCGGCCGGCTCGCGTCGACACTGCGCTGGGACAACGGGCGCGTCTCGCTCGGGGGGGGCGTCCGCCAGGTGTTCCGCCAGTCCAGGGTGTCGGGCGACGCGCTCGACGTCGCGACCGATTCGTACACCCTGACCAATGTGTCGATCGGCTACACGATCCTGGGCGGTGCCTCGGTGCACAACATCGTGCTGCGCGCGGACAACCTCTTCGACACGATATACTACGACGCGACGAGCCGGATCAAGAGCTTCGCGCCGAACCCGGGGCGGAACTTCGCGGTGGTGTACAAGATCGCCTTCTAGCGGGCGAGCAGACGAGAGGGGGCGCCGCGAAGTCGCGGCGTCCTCTCGTGCGTTCTCC
>DAIESF010000187.1 GCA_027346425.1 Gemmatimonadota bacterium
GGGGCTCCGGAAGCCTGCCGCCGGTCGCATTGCGCTCGGCGGCACGGACATCACCCCCCTCGGCGTGCGCGAACGGAGCGAGGCCGGGCTCTCGCACATCCCCGAGGACCGGCACCGGCGCGGGCTGGTCCTGGATTACTCGATCGCCGACAATCTCATACTCGGGCTGCAACATCGCTTTAGCGCCCGGGGCGCCATGCAGCTGGAGCAAGTGCAGTCGAACGCCGCGTCACGCATCCGCGAGTTCGACATCCGTCCGGCCAGCGCCGTCCTCCCGGCACGCGCGCTCTCGGGCGGTAACCAGCAGAAGGTGGTCGTCGCCCGCGAGATGCGCGGGCGCGACTATTCGCTCCTCCTCGCTTCCCAACCCACACGCGGCGTGGACGTGGGGGCGATCGAGTTCATTCACGAGCAGCTGCGCGCGGCGCGCGATGCGGGCAAGGGAGTGCTCCTCGTCTCGGCCGACCTGGTCGAGGTCCTCTCGCTGGCCGACCGTGTCGCCGTGATGTACGAAGGGAAGATCGTCGCCAGGTTCAACCGGAGTGAGGCGAGCACGGAGGTCATCGGCGCGTACATGACCGGGGCGTCGCGCACGGGAGAGCATCCGTCGACAGGTGACGGGAGTGGGGAGCTCGGAGCGGCGCCTGCGGCACCGGGTGGCGCAGACGCCGGTGGCGCAGACGCCGGTGGCGCAAACGCCGGTGGCGCAAACTCCGGTGGCGCAAACGCCGGTGGCGCCGCATGAGCCTCGGCATGGAGCAAGTGGCAGAGCGAAAGGGAACGCCCTCCCGCCTCCCGTCGTCAGTCGCCCGTCTCCTATCCCCCCTCCTCCCCCCGCTCACCGCGCTGCTCATCGCCGCGGTGGTCGGCGACATCCTCATCCTCACCTACGGGCAATCGCCGGCCGACGTCTTCAAGCTCCTGATCGAAGGGACGTGGGGGAACGCGTACGGGCTGGGGCAGGTGATCTACAAGGCGACCACGCTCACCTTCACCGGGCTCTCGGTGGCACTGGCGCTGCGCGCGGGGCTGTTCAACATCGGCGCCGAGGGGCAGTTGGCGATGGGGGGGTTCTGTGCGGCGCTGGTGGGGTTGATCGTACCGGTGGGGACGCCGGCGGTGATCGCCATCCCGCTCTGCCTGGCCGGCGCCGCGTTAGGCGGGGCCGGCGTGGCCAGCGTCCCGGGATACCTCAAGGCGCGCTTCGGGGCGAGCGAGGTGATCGTGACGATCATGGTCAACCTCATCACCCTCGCCTTCCTCAACTGGGTGATCGCCACCAAGCTCAACGTCGCCGAGTCGCTGCACACCGCGGAGATCCACGCTGGGGCGGTCCCGCGCGTGTCGAGCATGGTCGAGGCGTTCCGGGGCTCGGCGGCCAACTTCGTCCTGATCGTCGCCCTCGCGGCGGCGGCGTATGCCTGGTGGTACCTCTTCCGCACGCGTGCCGGCTACGACCTACGCGCGGTGGGGTTGCAGCCCGAGGCCGCCGAGTACGGCGGGGTGAAGGTCGGGTCGGTCTGGCTGCGCGCCATGCTCATGGCGGGGGCGCTCGCCGGGCTCGGGGGGACGAACTACGTACTCGGCTACAAGCAGTACTACGAGGAGGGGTTCGCCGCGGGCGCCGGCTTCCTCGGGATCGCGGTGGCGCTCGTCGGGCGCAATCATCCGGTGGGGGTGGTGATCGCAGCGCTCCTCTTCGCCACCCTGTCGCAGGGGGGCCTGGCGGTGAACGCGGTCGTCCCCAAGCAGATGGTCGACGTCCTCACGGCGGTGGTGATCATCGCTGTGGCGACGAGCGTCCCCGAGGTGCAGCGCCTCCTCAAGGGCGCGCGGCGCGGGGGGGAGTCGTGATCGTCCTCGCCTTCCTCGTCCAGACGCTGCGCATCGCCATCCCGTACCTCTTTGCGGCTGCCGGTGGCGTCCTCTCCGAGCGCTCGGGGGTCATCGCCCTCACCCTCGAGGGGTGGATGCTGACGGGGGCCTTCACGGCGACGATCGGGACGTACTACTCCGGGTCGCCGTGGGTGGGGATTCTGTGCGGGATCGGGGGCGGGGTCCTCGCCGCCCTCCTGCACGCCGTGGCCTGCATCCGCTACCGCGCCGACCAGGTGGTGGTGGGGATCGCGATCAACCTGCTGGCCGTGGGAATCACGCGGTTCTTTCTTCGCCTCGCGTTCGACTCCTCGTCGAATTCGCCGCGAGTGCCCGGCTTCGACTGGATCGCGCAGTCGGGCGACGGGGGACGGGAGGCGGTGGTGCTCGCGTCGCTCGCGAACCCGCTCGTCGTGCTGGCCGTTCTTTCCCTGGTGTTCGTGGCCTGGTTGCTGTATCGGACTCCTTTCGGGCTGCGGCTGCGGGCGGTGGGGGAGAAGCCTGAGGCGGCCGCCTCGCTGGGGATCGGGGTGAACCGGGTGCGGTGGATCGCCGTGCTGGGGGCCGGTGCCCTGGCGTCGCTGGGGGGGACGTATTTGGCGCTGGAGCAGCATCAATTCACCGATAGTATGACGGCAGGGCGCGGCTTCATCGCCCTGGCGGCGGTTATCTTCGGCAAGTGGGAGCCCCGGCGGGTGGCCGTTGCCTGCCTCCTCTTCGCCGCCGCCGAGACGCTTCAGATCCAGCTGCAAGGCCTCCAGCTCATTCCCTCGCAATTCGTGGAGATGATCCCCTATATCCTGACCATCGTGGCCGTGGCCGGCGCGGTTGGGCGCGCTGTCCCGCCGTCGGCGCTCGGCAAGACGTCAGAGCCATAGATGGTCCAGCTCGAAATCGCGCACTCGCTGCAGTCGCCCGTCGCGCGGGTGGTCGGGGGCGTCATCGCCGCCGGGCTCCTCTTCATCCTTGCCCAGGAAGTCAGGAAGATCCCGCCCAAGCTGTTCGCCCTGATGGCGACGGCGTTCATCGACATGGTCGGGTTGCTGATGATCATCCCGATCATCCCGTTCTACGCCCACGAGCTGGCGGCGAACGGGTTGCAGCTGGGGCCCGTGCACCTGGGGATCGGAATGATCCAGGCGATCCTCGTCACCGCCTTCACCATCGCCCAGCTGCTGAGCGCCCCGATGTGGGGGCGGTTCTCCGACAAGCACGGGCGGCGCCCCGCGCTCCTCATCGCGTTAGGCGCGTCGGCGCTGGCGTACCTCGTCTTCGGTTTCGCCACGTCGCTCGTCTTCCTCTTCCTGTCGCGGGTGTTGCAGGGAGCCGGCGGCGGGACGGTGGGGGTGATCCAGGCCTACGTCGCCGACAGCGTGGCCCCCGAGGAGCGCGCCCGCTCCCTGGGCTGGCTCTCGGCGGCGACCAACCTGGGGGTCGCGCTGGGGCCGGTGCTGGGGGCGTTCTCGATCTCGGTCGGGAAGCACGACCTCATGCCCGGCGATGGGACGCTCATGATCGGGCGGGCAGCGCCGGGGATCGTGGCGGCGACGCTCTGCGTGGTGAACATGTGGTTCGTGTCGCGCTACCTGCGCGAGTCGAGAGAGGCGCACGAGGCGCCACCCAACGCCCCCCGGCGGAAGACGTCGGGCGAGGCGGTGTGGCGGGTGATCACCCACTCCGGTGAGCCGTCGTCGCGCCTGATCTGGATCTACGCCATCGCCATGGGGTCGTTCCAGGGGGTGACGGCGATGCTCCCGTTGTTCCTGGCGGCGCGCTACCAGGTGGACGAGGGGAATATCGGCTACTTCTTCATGTACGTCGGGGCCATCTCGGTCTTCACCCGGGTGCTCCTGCTCGGCCGGGCTGTCGACCGTTTCGGCGAGGCCAAGCTGTCGCGGTGGGGGGTCTTCCTGCTGGCGCTCGGGATCGTGGGGATGCCGCTCTCGATGAACTTCGCGACGCTGGCCATCGCGGTGGCGCTCATCCCGCTCGGAACGGCCTTCACCTTCCCGTGCGTCACGGCGCTGCTGTCGCGGGTCATCGACCAGCGGGAGCGCGGGCTGTACATGGGCTTGCAGCAGACGTACGGCGGCGTGGCACGCATCATCGTCCCGCTATGGGCCGGCTTCGCCTTCGACAAGCTTGGCGTGGGAATCCCGTTCTACACTTCGGCCGCCGCCGTTGTCCTCACGATCTTCCTCGGCCTCGGGCGCGACCAGTACGTGAAGCCGAGGATGGCCACGGCGTAGGCTCCCGTGCTCTCCGCGTTCCCCTGTGTTCCTCGGTGAAAATGCCTTTCCCGCGTCGGAGATTTGACATGAATCGTGTCGAAGTCGTCGGGCGCCGCACCGTTCTGGCGCTGACGCTGGTCACGCTGCTTGCGACTGCACGCCAGGCGGGGGCACAGCTTCCGGTGGATTGGCGCGACTCGCTGAACTTCCACACCTTCTCCATTGCGGCGGTGGACCCGCGCACCGGCGAGGTCGGGGTGGCGGTGACGACGCGGGTGGCGTGCGTGGGGAATGGCGTCCCGTGGGTTCGGGCCGGCGTGGGGGCGGTAGCGACGCAGGCCAACACGCGCACCGAGTACGGGAACGAGCTGCTCGACGCCATGGCCCGCGGGGCGACGCCGCAGAAGGCGCTCACCAAGCTCCTCGCCGCCGACACCGCCGCCGCCACCCGGCAGATCGGGGTGATCTCGCGCGACGGGAAGAGCGCCCAGTACACCGGGACGCGCACGTCGCCATGGGCCGGGAACCGCGCCGGGACGAACTACGTGACGCAGGGGAATCTCCTCGTCGGTCCCGAGGTGCTGGAGGGAGTGGCCACGACGTTCGAGGCGAGCGAGGGGAGTGCGCGGCATCTGGCGGACCGGCTGATCGAGGCGCTGGC
>DAIESF010000195.1 GCA_027346425.1 Gemmatimonadota bacterium
TAGCCGAAGCGCGCCGCCGATCCGATGAGCTTGGGGATCTGGCAGTTGCCGTGCTTTCCCGAGAGGTTGTCCTGGTGCCGCTTGAGCGGCTGGGTGAACGCGTGGTGCTCGAAGCGGCGCGAGAGGGCGAGCCAGCGCGCATCGCCCGTGTCGGCGTAGAGGTCGGCGAGCACCTCGTTCATCCCGCCGAACTCGGTGAGGAGCATCTGTTGCACCTGCGCGTCGGTCAGCGGGCGAAGGATCCCCTCGGCCCATGCGGCGAAGCGCGTTTCCAGCTGCAACGCCTGGGCATTGCCGGCGTGTCGGTGCGCATCGCGCAGCCCGGCGAAGGTCTTGTGCAGCGTGTACCAGGGCGACCAGAGCCCGTTGAGGTCGAAGGCGCCGGACTTGATCTCCCCACGGGAGAGCGCGGCAAACGCCTCGCGCAGCCCCTGCAAGGCGCCGAGGTAGCCATCACCGTTGGCGCGCTGCACCACGGCGAACTCGCCGACGATGTAGTCGGCACGCTGCTTGAAGCGCACATCGCCGGTCGCCTTGTACATCAGCGACACCGCGGAGAGGTGGTGACCCGCGATGTGTCCGGTGAGGTTGCGCCCGCCGCCGTCCCATCCCGTATAGGGCTCGCCCCGCGGCTTGAGGCCGGCACGTTCGCGATAGTAGGCGAGCATGCGATCGGGGTCGAGCGCGAGGAGATAGCTCGCGGTGAGTTCCTGGGCGCGCTTGAGCGGACCGCCCGTGAGCCTGACCTTCTCGAGCGGAACGGGACGCGCCCGCAGCATGCGCCGTTCGAAGCGGAGGGGAGCGGTCGCACCCGGCCCCTCCGCCGTCGCCGCCAGGCCCGGCGTTGCAGCTGCGGGCTCGGCGGCCGCCGCCTGGTCGCGCACGAGTGGGCTCAGCGTGAGGGCGGCGGTAGTGGCCGCCGAGCTTTTCAGGAATTCGCGACGCGCCGAGTCCATGGGAGGTGAGGTGCGGATGAGAGGAGGGCCACGACCGACGCACAACAATCCCCCCGGCGAGGCGCCGGGGCAAGCTCCCCTGCCTTTATCCTCCCTTTACCACCCCGATCGGGCGCAGCCGCGCCACGCGGCGGGCGAGCCCCGCGCGCTCGACCACCTGCGCCACCTGATCCACGTCCTTGTATGCGATCGGCGCCTCTTCGGCGAGCCCGGCGGGAGCGGGACAGCGCACCGCGATGCCAAGTGCCTCCAACTGGGCTCGAACGGCAGCGCCGGAGACTGCCTGCTTCGCGCCACTCCGGCTCAGGCGCCGCCCCGCCCCGTGGCAGGCGCTACCTAACGAGCGCTCCTCGGCCTCGCGCGTCCCCGCCATCACCCAGGTCGCCGTCCCCATGCTGCCGGGAATGAACACCGGTTGTCCCACGCGCTGGTAGTCCTCGGGGATCTCCGGATTGCCGGGACCGAACGATCGGGTCGCCCCCTTGCGATGCACGCAGAGCATGCGCCCACCATGCCGCTCCACCTTGGCGATGTTGTGCGCCACGTCGTACACCACGCGCACAGCCTCCGGCTGCACCCCGCCGAACATGCGCCGCACCACGTCGCGCACGTAGTGCGTGATCATCTGCCGATTGGCCCACGCGAAGTTGGCCGCCGCGCTCATCGCCCCGCGGTACGCCATTCCCTCGGGCGACGACGCCGGCGCGCACGACAGCTGGCGGTCTGGCAGGGTGATGCCGAAGTGGGCGAGCCGCGCGTCCATCAGCCGCACGTAGTCGGTGCAGACCTGGTGCCCCAGTCCGCGCGACCCGGTGTGGATGAGCACCGTGGCCTGGCCGAGGGCGAGCCCCATCGCACGCGCGGCAGTCGGATCGACCACCTCCGCCACCAGCTGCAACTCGACGAAGTGGTTCCCCGATCCCATCGACCCCAGCTGCCCGCGCCCTCGCTCGTGGGCGCGCACCGACACCTTCCCCGGATCGGCATCGGCCAGGCACCCGTTCGATTCCGCATGCTCCAGGTCGTCCTCGAGCCCGAATCCACGCTGCCTGACGACATATTGGGCGCCATGCACGAGCACCCCTTCCAGCTCGGCGTGGGTCATCTGCCATCGCCCGCCGTGCCCGGTCCCCGACGGGATGCTGCGCGAGATCTCGTGCACCAAGCGTTCGCGCAGTTCACCGATGTCACGATCCGTCAGCGGCAACGCGAGGAGCCGAACCCCGCAATTGATGTCGAACCCCACCCCGCCCGGCGAGACGACGCCGTCGGGGAGGAGCGTCGCCGCCACACCCCCCACCGGGAAGCCGTACCCCTCATGCATGTCGGGCATGCCATACACGCAGTCGACGACACCAGGGAGCGTGGTGACGTTCACGAGTTGCGCAATCGCGTCGCCGTCGAGCATCCCGGCGAACAGCTCTTCGTCGGCGAAGATCCGGGCCGGGACGCGCATGTCCGCGCGGTATGTGCGCGGTATGTCGACCGCCGTCGCACTCGACCGCACGAATGCCGGAGGGATGGCCGGGGCAGGGACGGGGGGAGGGACCGCGGGCCTCGTTGCGTCGCTCATACGTCGAACAACACCTCTGCGCGCCACTCCCCCCCGCGCCTATCGAGCTTCAGGGCGTGATACGTCGCCGCCTTGAGAGGGGAGCGCCAGTGCGCCACACGGCGCCCCCGCACGCGCGCGGCAAGCCTCGCCTCGCCGTCAGCCTCAACGAGGGTGACGTCACGCATCTCGTCGTACGCGACGCCGTTGGCTTCGGCGCGACCGATGAGCTCATTCGCAACGTCAACCACGAGCGTGGAAAGATCGCGAGCCCGCACGTCCAGCGACTCCCACGCTCCTGCCTCGCCCTCACCCTCCCCCGCCACCTGCGCGATGATCCGCGCCAGCTCCCCGAACAGCGCCTCGGGCGCGTCGGCCGTGATCGACACTTTCCACTCGCCGACATGCTCTTCGGTGCGAGAGCGGGCCGGTGTCATTGAACACCCGTGCCTACCACCACGAGCCGTCGGCGCGCAATTGCGGCGTGCCGAACACGAAGCGCCGATCCGACAGCTGGTGCTCCGCCACCGCGCGCGCGATGTCGCTCGTGGAGAGAATCCCCTCCAGCTGCTCCCCCTCCATGATCAGCACGCGATGCACGCGGTGCCGCTGCATGAATTCGGCAGCCCGCGTCACCGCGGTGTCGGGCGGGATGTGCAACACCTCTTCGCTCATCGCATGTCGCACGGTCAGCTCCTCGAGCGCGTTCCACTCCGGCGCGTCGGACGCCCCCATGCGCACGGCCGAGTCGGCGCCGGCGTCGTCCCAGTACTCGGTGAAGAACGCCGACACCGATTCGTCGCCCTCGACATACGGCTCCAGCGGCTCGTCCGCGCCGGGCTCGCTCACTTCCAGGCGTAACGTCGGCGCCCCGGGTGTCGATGCCGCGAGTGAAACCAGGTCCGTCAGCGTGACGACGCCGACGACCTTGCGCCCTTCAATCACCGGTGCGCCAGACACATGCCGCGCCACGAACAGCTCCATGGCGTCGCGGAGCCCGAGTTCGGGCGAAACGGAGATGACCTCAGTGGTCATGATTCTGGAAACGCGCAACATCAATACCTCCCCGTGGCCCCTGGATACGCACACCTGCTCAGCCACCTGCGTTCATGATGGGCGCCGCCAGGCCCCGCGTCTGTCGGCAGACGATGCTGGTTGCGTGGGGGTTCTCC